>DASQXT010000530.1:0-3982 GCA_035639575.1 Geodermatophilus sp. | reverse complement strand
TTCCGCCGCGACCCGTCGGTCGTCGCGCGGGAGCTGCCCAAGGGCACCGTCCGGCGCATCCTCGGCATCGCCCGGCCCTACCGGCGCGACCTCACCTGGTTCGTGCTCCTCGTGGTCGGCTCGTCGGTCATCGGTGTGCTGACCCCGCTGCTGGCCGGGCAGATCGTCAACCGGATCGCGAGCCTGCACGGGACGACCGGCGACATCGTCCGCATCGCGCTGCTCATCGCCGGTCTCGCGGTCCTCGACGCCGGCATCTCGCTGGCCACCCGCTGGTTCTCCGCGCGCATCGGCGAGGGCGTCATCTACGACCTGCGCAGCCGGGTGTTCGAGCACGTCCAGCGGATGCCGGTCGCCTTCTTCACCCGCACCCAGACCGGAGCGCTGGTCAGCCGGCTCAACAACGACGTCATCGGCGCCCAGCAGGCCTTCACCTCCACGCTGTCCGGGGTGCTGTCCAACGCCATCGGCCTGGTGCTCACCGCCGGCGTCATGTTCTCGCTGTCCTGGCAGATCACCACGCTCTCGCTGCTGCTGGTGCCGGTCTTCGTGCTCCCCGCGCGCCGGATCGGCCGGCGGCTGCAGGAGATCACCCGGGAGTCCTACGGGCTCAACGCCTCGATGAACTCCACGATGACCGAGCGGTTCAACGTCGCCGGCGCGCTGCTGGTCAAGCTGTTCGGCCGGCCCGAGGCGGAGGCCGAGGGGTTCCGGGGCCGGGCCGCCCGGGTCCGCGACATCGGCGTCGTCTCGGCCATGTACGGCCGCACCTTCTTCACCGCGCTCACCCTCGTGGCGGCGCTGGCCACCGCGCTGGTCTACGGACTCGGTGGCTGGCTGGCCTTCACCGGGTCGCTGAGCCCCGGCGACGTCGTGGCGCTGGCGCTGCTGCTGTCCCGGCTGTACGGCCCGCTGACGGCGCTGTCCAACGTCCGGGTCGACGTGATGAGCGCGATGGTCAGCTTCGACCGCGTCTTCGAGGTGCTCGACCTGCGGCCGATGATCCGCGAGGAGCCCGACGCCGTCCCGCTGCCCGCGGACGACCGGTCGATCGAGTTCGAGCACGTCTCCTTCAGCTACCCGTCGGCCGCGGACGTCTCGCTACCGTCACTGGAGGACGTGTCGCTGCCCGAGCACGGCGGGCCGACGGCGGTGCTGCACGACGTCTCCTTCCGCGTCGAGCCCGGCCAGCTCGTGGCGCTGGTCGGCCACTCCGGCGCCGGGAAGTCGACCATCGCCAACCTGGTACCGCGGCTGTACGACGCGACCCGCGGCACCGTGCGGGTCGGCGGCATCGACGTCCGGCGGGCCACGCTCGCCTCGCTGCGCGACACGATCGGCGTGGTCACCCAGGACGCGCACCTGTTCCACGACACCATCCGCGCCAACCTGCTCTACGCCCGGCCGCAGGCCACCGACGACGAGCTGTGGGCCGCGCTCAGCGGCGCCCGCATCGGCGCGCTGGTGCGGTCGCTGCCCGACGGCCTGGACACCGTCGTCGGCGACCGCGGCTACCGGCTCTCCGGCGGGGAGAAGCAGCGGCTGGCCATCGCCCGGGTGCTGCTCAAGGCGCCGGGCGTCGTGATCCTCGACGAGGCCACCGCGCACCTCGACAGCGAGTCGGAGGTGGCGGTGCAGCACGCCCTGGACACCGCGCTGGAGGGCCGGACGTCGCTGGTCATCGCCCACCGGCTGTCCACCATCCGCAGCGCCGACCAGATCCTCGTGGTCGACGACGGTCGCATCGTGGAGTCGGGCACACACGCCGAGTTGCTGGCGCTCGGGGGTCGGTACGCGGACCTCTACCGCACCCAGTTCGCCGTCGGCGAGGGGCGAACGGTCGGCGCGGCGTGACCACTACCGTCACTCCTGTACCAGCAACGCAGGAGGAGCCAGCGTGACGTCCGCGCACCCGCACGACGCCCAGATCCGTGCGCTCTACGCCCAGTTCCTCGACGGCTGGAACCGGCGCAGCGGCGCCGCGGTCGCCGCTGCCTTCGCCGACGACGGGGACATCATCGGGTACGACGGCACTCACCACCACGGGCGTCTGGCCATCGCGGCCGACTTCCGGCAGATCTTCGGGAGCCACCCGACGGCCGCCTACGTCGCGGTGATCCGCTCCGTGCGTCCGGTGGCGCCGGGCGTGGCGATGCTGCTGGCCCACGCCGGGATGATCCCGCCCGGGGACAGCGACATCGACCCGCGCTACCACACGGTCCACTCGATGATCGCGGTCGACGAGGGCGCCGGCCGTTGGCGCATCTCCCTGCTCCAGGCCACCCCCGCGGCCTGGCAGCAGCACCGGGGCGGCCGCGAGGCGCTGACCCAG
This sequence comes from Geodermatophilus sp., assembly GCA_035639575.1. GTDB lineage: Bacteria > Actinomycetota > Actinomycetes > Mycobacteriales > Geodermatophilaceae > Geodermatophilus. The sequence goes on along the minus strand of DASQXT010000530.1, from coordinate 1,650 downwards.
GAGCTGCGGGGGCTGCTCGCAGCCCAGTGAGCTGCAGGTTCGTCATCCCGGTACAGCGACTGCAGAGAACCGGACCGGCCTGGTGAGGTGCTCGAACGGCCGCCCTCCAGGGGCCCTCCGCCTGAGCGTGCGAGGCGTGGGAAGGAGGGTGGTCCTCCTTCAGTGCAGGACCTTGAGCCCCACGACGCAGCCGACGATCCCGGCGAGCAGCAGCAGCCGCACCAGGGACACCGGCTCCTCGCCGGACACCATGGCGATCAGGACGGTCAGCACCGCGCCGATGCCGACCCACACCGCGTACGCCGTCCCGACGGGCAGCTCACGCATCGCGTAGGCCAGCCCCACCATGCTCAGGACCAGGGCGACGGCGAACACCGCCGACGGGGCGAGCCGGCTGAACCCCTCGGAGCGGCCGAGGGCGGTGGCCCAGACGGCCTCCAGCACACCGGACAGGACGAGCACGAGCCAGGACACGACGCCTCCAGGGGCGCCGTCTTGTCGCTGTCCGGGTACGGCACCGCTCGTCCGGGGGCCCGTGGCCGGGCCCACGTCCATGGTCCCAGACCCCGGGCTGTCCGTCAGGCCGACCAGGCGGCGACCGCGGCGTCGTAGCGGTCGAGCAGGACGGCGGCGATGCGGTCGTCGGGCAGCAGGGGAGCGGTGACCTCGTCCGCGCCGGCCCCGCCGAGCTTGTCGTGGAAGTGGCCGGGCGCCAGCAGGTAGGCGGCGAGCACCACCCGCCGGCCGCCGGCGGCGCGGGCCGCGGCCACGGCCTCGGGCACCGGGGGCTGCGCGGCCGACCCGTAGCCGGTCGTCACCGGCCCGGCCCAGCGCTCCTGCAGCGCCGCCGCGGTGGCGTCGACGTCGGCGACCGAGCGCGGGTCGCTGGAGCCGGCGGCTGCCAGCACCACGGCGGTGGCCGGGTCGCCGGGGTCGGCGCCGGCGGCGAGCAGCCGGTCGTGCAGGACGGCGACCAGCCGCGGGTCGGGGCCCAGCGGCCGGGCGGCGCGGGCCGCGGCGTGCTCGCGCACGGCCCGGGCGATGTCGACGTGCACGTGGTAACCGCCGGACAGCAGCAGGGGGACGACGACCGAGGGCCGCCCGTCCGCGGCGAGGCCGGCCACGACGTCGGCCACCGTGGGCGGCTGCACGTCGACGAACGCGGCGGTGGTGACCAGACCGGGGCGCAGCTCGCGGGCGGCGAGGGCCAGTTCGGCGATCAGCCGCCGGCCGGTGGGGCTGCGGGTGCCGTGCGCGCAGGCGACCAGGACCGGGCTCCCTCGCAGGGGACCGCCCCGAGCGTCGATCGGCCCGCTCGCAGGGTCCCGTCGCGAGCCTGCGAGTGACGGGGGGCGAGGGGGTCCTTTTCGCGGGTCGAGGGGGTCCTTCCTCACGGTGTCCTCAGCCGGCCGCCGTCCACCGCGAGGGTGGTGCCGGTGACGTAGGAGGCGGCGGGGGAGAGCAGGAAGGCCGCCACCCGCCCGAACTCCGCCGGTTCGCCGATCCGGCGCAGCGGGATGCCCGCCTCGGTGCTCGCGCGGGCGCGCTCGGGGTCGCCGGAGGCGTTCCACACCTGCGTCATCCGGTCGGTGGCCACCGTGCCGGGCATCAGCCCGAGCACCCGGATGCCCCGCGGGCCCAGCTGGTCGG
>DASQXT010000529.1:0-8790 GCA_035639575.1 Geodermatophilus sp. | reverse complement strand
ACCGCGTGCCCTCGCCGGTGCTGCTCGACGCCTTCCGCGAGGCACACGCCCGGGGCGCCACGATCGTCAGCCACTGCACGGGCGCCTTCGTGCTCGCCGAGGCGGGGCTGCTCGACGGCAAGCGGGTCACCACCCACTGGAAGTGGGCCGGTGAGCTGGCCGCCCGCTACCCCGCCGTAGAGGTGGACCCCTCCGTGCTCTACGTCGACAACGGCCGGATCCTCACCGGTGCGGGGACGGCGGCCGGCGTCGACACGCTGCTGCACCTGGTGCGCCGGGAGTGGGGCGCGGCGGCCGCCAACGCGCTGGCGCGCGAGATGGTGGTGCCGCCCCACCGCGACGGCGGGCAGGCGCAGTTCATCGACGCACCCGTCGCCGAGTGCCAGGACGACCTGCTCGGCGCCGTCCTGGAGTGGGCGCAGAACCACCTCGCCGACGACCTCAGCGTCGAGCTGCTCGCCCACCGCGCGCTGATGAGCCCGCGCAGCTTCGCCCGCCGCTTCAAGGCGACGACCGGGACGACCCCGCACGCCTGGCTGCTCGGCCGCCGCCTCGCGGCCGCGGAGGCGCTGCTCGAGGAGAGCGACGCGCCGGTCGAGGAGGTCGCCCGGCTCGTGGGTTTCGGCACCGCCGCGGGTTTCCGCGAGCAGTTCACCCGCCGGCGCGGGGTGTCGCCGCGGGCCTACCGGCAGACCTTCCGGGCCGCGCTCGCCGCGGCGGACGGCGACCGCGCCGCCTGAACCGGGCGAGATCGCCGATCTCGCCCGGGGAGTGGGCCCTTCAGGCCCCCGGGATCGGCCGGGCCACGCCGACCAGCGAGTCCAGCCGGCCGGCGTTCGCCGGGGCCAGCGGGCTGCGGATCACCCGGGTGAGCGCGAGCCCGGCCCGGGCCAGCACCAGCGCGTGGGTGCGCGGCGTGAAGTGCCAGATGTGCTCGGTCGGCTTGAGCGTCCACCAGCGGGTGCCCAGCAGCCGCGCCGGCAACGAGGAGACGTAGGGCGTCGAGAACAGGACGACGCCGTCGTCGGCCACCAGCGAGCGCACCGACCGCCAGAAGGACAGCGGGTCGGGCACGTGCTCGGCGGTGTCCCAGGCGCACACGACGTCGAAGCCCGGGGCCAGCGGCGCGTCCTCGAGCTGGCCGCAGAACACGTCGAGCCCGAGGGTCTCCCGGGCGTGCTCGGCCGCGGTGCGGGACAGCTCGACGCCGGACGTCGTCCAGCCGGCCTCCCGCGCCGCCGCGAGGAACAGCCCGTAACCGGCGCCGACCTCGAGCAGCCGCCCGCCCGCGGCCGCGCCGCCGCGCTCGCGGTCGACCAGCGCGAGCCGGCCCGCCGTCCAGGTGCGCTGCAGCAGCATCGCCGGCGACCAACGGCCCTCGGCCGAGGGGGCGCCGTCGTCCGAGGAGACCCCCGACCCGTAGACGCCGCCCTCGAAGTACCCCACGTCGTCGTAGAGCCGCTGCAGCGCCTCGGAGCGCAGCCGGGGGCTGATGAAGACCAGCTCGCACTGCGGGCAGCGGACCACGCCGAACGGGGCGACGTCGTGCACCAGCGTGCCGGGCAGCCGGCACAGGCAGCAGACGACGTCCTCGGTGTCCTCGGCCGTCCAGCGCGCGAGCTCTGTCACCGGGTCAGCCTACGGAGCGACCGGCCCGTTCCACGGCAGCGGCGGAGGCCGCGCCGGGCGTCGACGCGGCGCCCTCGGCGTCCGGGTAGCGGGAGGCCACCAGGGCGGCCAGCCGCCGGCGGACGACGGGGGAGACCAGCCCCTCGCCGGCGCCGCTGCCCAGCAGCTCCCCGGGGACGACGACGTAGCGGTCCGGCGCCGCCTCGGCGAGCGCGAGGAAGGCGCGGCGCACCGCCTCGGCGTCCGCACCCGCGGGCGCCGAGGTCACCGGGGAGTCGACGACGACGGTCAGGTCGGGGAGCAGCCCGTGGGTGCCCCACAGCGACGTCCGGAGGATGCGGTCGCCGTCGAGCCCCTGGCCGGCGCCGTGGAAGGCGATCGAGGTGTCCACGTAGTGGGTGTTGACCACCACCCGGTTGGCCTCGAGGGCGGGGCGGATCACCGTCGCGACGTGCTGGGCGCGGTCGGCGGCGGCCAGCAGCGCGGCGGTGTGCGCCGTGACCGGGCGGCCGGTGTCGTCGACGGCCGGCCTCGGCTGGGGGACGCCGCTGTTCGAGCCGGGCGCGGCCGGGAAGAGCAGACCGCGCACGTGTCGGCCCAGCCGCGTGTCGCTGGGCTCGGCGGTGACCTCGACCGGGCAGCCGTGGTCGCGCAGCACCTGGGCCAGGTCCGCGGTGTAGCGGTGGGTCAGCTCGCGGTCGGCCCCCTCGACGACGACGAACAGCCCCACGCCGCTGGAGGCGGCCGAGAACAGGTCCGAGCGGCCCCACAGCAGCCGCAGCACGTCGCGGACGCGGGTGCGCGAGCGGGCCGGCACCACCTGGCGGGTGGCGTAGGCGCTGACGAGCAGGGCGATGACCCCGCCGACGAGCAGGGTCAGGCCGGGGCCGGTGAGGGTGAGCACCAGGTCGCCGACGCGGACGTCGTGGGTGCCCAGCAGCCCGGCGAGCCCGGGGCCGGCCGCGACGGCCAGCAGCAGCACGATGCGCACCGAGGAGACGACGAAGGCGAAGACCCGGCCGCGCAGCCGGTCCTCGACCTCGAAGCCGATGAGCGTGTAGCCGATGATCCAGCTGACGCCGGCGAACAGGCCCACGCAGAACGCCGCGGCGGTGGCCAGCACGAAGTCCCGCAGCAGCGACATCGCCAGCAGTGCCACGCCGGCCAGCCCGATGGCGTGGGTGAAGACGCTCCGCCGCGACACCGTGGGCAGGATGCGCGGCCCGGCCAGCATGCCGATGGCCAGGCCGGTGAAGACCACGCCGAACACGACCGAGTAGCCGGCCGCGCCGGCCTGGAGGGTGGCCACGTACAGCTGGGCGACGCCGACGGTGAGCCCGCCGGCGCCGAACGCGCCGATGACGCCGACATAGAGGGCGCGCATGAACGGCTGCCCGCGCAGGAAGGCCACGCCCTCCACGACCAGCGAGAGGACGTTGCGCTGGGCGCCGTCCCGGTCGACCGGTGTGCCCGGGATGAGCCGGCGGGAGCAGAGCACGGTGCCGGCGCTCACTCCGAAGCTCGCGGCGTCGACGACCAGGGCGACGACGATCGCCGTCCGTGCCGCGCTGCCGTCGCCCTCACCGAGGAGCCGGCTGACCGTGGACAGCAGCGCGAACAGCAGGGCGGCGACGGGGACCGCGCCGTACACGGAGAACAGCGAGACCTGGTTGGCGACGGCGAGCCGCTCGCGGGGCACGATCGAGACCCAGATCGCCTGCTTGGCCGGGTTGGTGAACAGCCCGACGGCCTCGACGAGGAACTGGGCGACGTAGAGCCAGGTCAGCTCGTACGTCACCGCGATCGACAGGTACAGGGTCAGCGCCAGCAGCTCGCCGACGACCACCGTCGTCCGCCGGTCCAGCCGGTCGGCCAGCGCCCCGGCCAGCGGTCCCAGCACCAGGTCGGGCAGCAGCCGGGTGAGGATGACGCCCGAGATCGCCGCGCCCTGCACCGCCAGGGACTCGCCGCGGGTGAGCTCCTGGGCCATCGCCGTCGTGGCCAGCAGCCCCAGCCAGTCCCCGAGGCTGGAGACGGCGATCGCGGCCCACAGCCGCCGGAACACCGGGATGCGCACGAGCGCGAGGAAGGCGTTGTCGGGCCGCTCCCCGGCCGGGGGCGACCCTCCCGTCGCGCGCTCCTCGGTCACCGTCCCGCCGTCCCGTCGTCGGTCGCGTCGCGGGAAGGGTAGTGGCGCGACCGGCGACCGGACGGTGTCGTTCGACCCTCGGTCGGGTGAGTTCTCAGGGACGGCGACGGTGCAGCGTCACCGGGACGGGCGGTGGGCTCGCCGGGTGGGGGGCGACCAGGCCGCGGTCCAGCCGCTCCTCGGTCAGCCGGCGCAGCTCCGCGTAGGCCGCCTGTCCCAGGAGGGCGGTGAGCTCGCCCTCGTAGGTGACCACGAGCGGCTCGGCGGAGACGTGTGCCGCCGGTGAGCCGGTGCACCACCAGTGCAGGTCGTGGCCGCCGGGGCCCCAGCCGCGGCGGTCGAACTCGCCGATGCTCGACACCAGCACCGTCGTGCCGTCGGGGCGCTCGACCTCCTGCTGCTCGCGGCGCACCGGCAGCTGCCAGCACACGTCGGGCTTGGTGGTCAGCGGGTGCAGCCCCTCGCGCAGCGCCATGCGGTGCAGCGCGCAGCCGGTGCCGCCGGGGAAGCCGGGCCGGTTGAGGAAGACGCAGGCGCCGTCGACCAGCCGGGTGCGCAGCGAGCGCACGCCGCCCTCGTCGTCGGCGTCGTCCTCCTCGGTCCAGGCGCCGCGGCCGACCGGCGCGAGCTGCCAGTCCTCGTCGGGGAGGTCGGCGACGGCTGCGGTCACCCGGGCCAGGTCGTCCTCGTCGGTGAAGAAGGCGCCGTGGCTGCAGCAGCCGTCGTCCGGACGGCCCTCGACGACGCCGGCGCAGCCGCGGCCGAAGACGCACGTCCAGGCCGACGACAGCCAGGTCAGGTCGGCGCGGACGACGTGGTGCGGATCGGCCGGGTCGGGGAACTCGACCCACTCCCGGGCGAAGTCCAGCGGCACCTCGGGCGGGACGTCGTGCACCCGGCCAGCGTAGAGAGGACCCTCCGGCTCCTGCCCGCTCCAGGGTCCCGGCCCGAGCTTGCGGGGGTCGGGGAGGAGCGGGTGCCTTCTCTCGTTCCGCTCGGCGCGAGCCTCTGGAGGGGGCCGTGCAGACTGACCGCATGAGGCTCGGGGTGCTGGACGTCGGCTCGAACACCGTGCACCTGCTGGTGGTCGACGCCCATCGCGGCGGCCAGCCGACCCCGCAGCACGACGACCGCTGGCTGCTGCGCCTCGCCGAGCACGTCGGCGACGACGACCTGCTGTCCAAGGACGGCGAGAAGGCGCTGCTCAAGGCAGTGCGCAAGGCGTGCGAGCAGGCCCAGCAGCAGCGCTGCGACGAGGTGCTCGCGCTGGTCACCTCAGCCATCCGCGAGGCCCGCAACGGCATGGAGGTCCTGGAGCGGGTCCGGCAGAAGACCGGCGTGCAGCTGCAGGTGACCAGCGGCGAGGACGAGGCGCGGCTGACCTTCCTCGCCGTCCGCCGGTGGTTCGGGTGGAGCGCCGGACGGCTGCTCGTGCTGGACATCGGCGGCGGATCGCTGGAGCTGGCCAGCGGCCTGGACGAGGACCCCGACGTCGCGCTGTCACTCCCGCTGGGTGCCGGCCGGGTGACCCGGCGCTTCCTGCCCGAGGCGCGCACCGGTGGCCGGCCGGACCTGCGTGCTCTGGGCGAGCTCGACGGGTACGCCGCGGACCTGCTCGAGCCGGCGGCGAAGAAGCTGCTGGCCGGCGGTCCACCGGACCTGGTGGCGGCCACCTCCAAGACGTTCCGGACGCTGGCCCGGCTGACCGGCGCGGCGCCCTACTCCGCCGGGCTGCGCGCCCCGCGCCAGCTGACCCAGGAGGGGCTGGTGCAGCTGCTCGGGTTCGTCGCGCGCATCGAGTCCTCGGCGCTGGCCGAGCTGCAGGGCGTCTCACCCGACCGCGCCCACCAGATCCCCGGCGGCGCCGTCGTGGCGCGGGCCGCGATGCGGGCGCTGGACGTACCGTCCGTGCGGATCTGCCCGTGGGCGCTGCGGGAGGGCGTCATCCTCCGGCGACTGGACTCGTTGGAGGACGAGAGATGAGCACTCCTCCCGGCAGCCGCGGCGAGGGGCGCCGCGACCCGGAGACCGGCGGCCGGCCGCTGGCCGACATCCTGCGCGAGGCCGGCGTCGAGTCGCCGACCCGTGGCCGGCGCCGGCGCGGGGAGGAGCTCGAGGACACCGGCGTCCGCCAGCGCGGGTCCGGGGACACCGGGCGGGTCGCCGACCGGCCGGAGTTCGGCCGGCGCGCGAGCGACCGGGGCGGCGACCGGACGGGGAGCCGGCCCGGGGACCGGGTCAGGGAGAAGATCGAGAGCGCCGACGCCCCGGCACCGGAGCGGCGGGTCGGGCGCCGGCAGCCCGAGCCCTCCACCGCGGCCATCCCGGGCCTGCGGCCCTCCCGCAAGCCGGGCGTCCCGGCCGCCGCCGCTGGGGTGGCGCGCGAGGGGACGGCGCGCGAGGGGACCAGGCAGGAGGGGGCGGTCCGCGAGCGGGCACCGCGCGCGCGGACGGCGGGCGCCGACCCCGGCCCGCGGACCGGCCCGATCCCCGTCGTCCGGACCGACGACCCGCCGCTGCTCGAGGACGAGAGCGCCGGGCCCCGCGAGGGCGCGCTGGCCTGGCTGCGGTTCATCGGCGAGCTGGTGCTCGCGCTGGCCGCCGGGGTCGGCATCTACTTCCTGTTCACCGTGCTGTGGCAGCAGCTGCCCTACGTGGCCGTGCTGCTGGCCCCCGTCGCCGTGGCCGGGCTGGTCGGCGGTGTCAGCGCGTACCGGCAGCGCCAGGACCGGGAGCCGGCCGGCGCGCGGTTGGTGGCGGTGCTGGTCTTCGCCGGGACCCTGCTCACCATCGCGCCCGCCGCCGGCCTGCTCTCCACCGCCTGACGGAGCCCGTCCTACTCCTCGTCGGCGTCCTCGTCCTGGTCGGCGGCGGCGAACCGCTCGACGATCGCGGCGCTGAACGCGTCGAGGTCGTCGGGCTTGCGGCTGGTGACGAGGTTGCCGTCGACGACGACCTCCTCGTCCACCCAGTCGGCGCCCGCGTTGCGCAGGTCGGTCTGCAGGGAGGGCCAGGAGGTCATCCGCCGCCCGCGGACGACGTCGGCCTCGGCCAGCACCCACGGCGCGTGGCAGATCGCCGCCACCGGCTTGCCCGCCTCGAAGAAGGCCTTCACGAAGGCCACCGCGTCGGCGTCGGCGCGGACGAAGTCGCCGTTGATGACCCCGCCGGGCAGCACCAGCGCCCCGTACTCGTCGGGGTCGGCCGAGCTGACCACCGCGTCCACCTTCTTGGTGTCGCCCTTGTCGATGTGCTGGTAGGCGGTGATCTCCCCGGCCTCGAGGGACACCAGCTCCGGCTGGGCGCCGGCCTCCTCGAGCGCCTGCCACGGCCGGTCGAGCTCCACCTGCTCCACGCCGTCGGTCGCGAGGACGGCCACCTTCAACCCGTCGAGTTCGTCAGCCATGCGGCGGCGGCTACCCCGCCCCCGGGGAGCACACACGCCACGAGCACTAGGTTCGGCCCCGTGCGTGCGCAGATCACACCCCGGGTGCGCCGCCTGCTCGACGCGCCGCCCCGGACCGGCCGACAGGTCGCCGACCCGGTCCGTGCCGCCGCCGGCGGCGAGCGCGCCGCCTGGGACGAACGAGCCCCCGACAGCTGGGAGTACGTCATGCCGTGGCAGGTCCGCAACGAGCAGCAGCGCCGGCCGGTCACCGGCGGGTACCGGGTGCGGGTGGTCCTGCGCTCGGGTCCGGCGACCCCCGCCCCCCGTCCGGCGGGCCGGTCGTGAGCGCGGGGGAGGCCCGCTCCGGCCTGGCGATCATCGGCGGCGGGAAGATCGGGGAGGCGCTGCTCTCCGGCCTGGTCCGCCGCGGCGGAGCCGAGGGGATCGTGGTCTGCGAGCGCAGTCCCGAGCGCGCCGCGCAGCTGACGGAGCGGTACGGCGTCCCGGTGCTGGGGCTGGCGGAGGCCGCCGCCCGCGCCCGGGTGCTGCTGCTCGCGGTCAAGCCCCAGGACATCGGCACGCTGCTCGGGCTGCTGGCGGACGCGGTGGACGCCGGTCACCTCGTGGTGTCGGTGGCCGCCGGCGTCCCGACGTCGACGATCGAGGCGGCGCTGCCCGAGGGGGTCCCCGTCGTCCGGGTCATGCCCAACACCCCGGCGCTGGTCGACGAGGGGATGAGCGTCCTGTCGGCCGGGGCGCACGCCGACGAGGGGCACCTGGACGAGGCCGAGGCGCTGCTGGCCGCCGTCGGGCGGGTGCGCCGGGTGCCGGAGGCCCAGCAGGACGCCGTGACGGCCCTGTCGGGCAGCGGGCCGGCCTACTTCTTCTACCTGGTCGAGGCGATGGTCGACGCCGGCATCCTGCTCGGCCTGCCGCGCGATCTCGCCGTGGACCTCATCGTGCAGACAGCGTTGGGCTCGGCGGTCATGCTGCGCGACTCCGGCGAGCACCCGGTGCAGTTGCGGGAGGCGGTCACCAGCCCGGGTGGGACGACGATCGCCGCCATCCGGGAACTGGAGCGGCACAGCGTGCGGGCGGCGCTGATCGCGGCCATCGAAGCGGCGCACGCACGCTCGGTGGAGCTCGGACGGGCCGCACGTGACCGGTGACCGTACCGCAACGGAGCGTCAATCTGTCGACACAGCGTGACTACGTCACCACGAGCCGCCCGCGACGCGCCCGGACACATGTCGACGTGGCTACATAGGTGTAGTTCTGCCCAGGACTGACCGTTCCCCCTGTTCGTTTCTTCCATCGCTTCTGTCACGCGAGTCCCCTTACTCTCTGTATCAGCACGTGCGCGCCACGTTGCCGGTGGGGAAGCCGGCGCCGCGACTCGTGCTAGGTCCGGAGACGAAGACATGACTCTGCCCCAGCGCTCTGCCGCCCCCGCCGTCGTTCGCCCGGGGATCCCCGGCCCGCGTCCGATCGGCCGCCCGATGGCCGCGGCCGTCGCCCGCCCGGTGCCCGGGGCCCACCCCGCCGCCATGCCCGTCGGCCGTCCGCAGGTGCCCGCCCCCCGCGCGGCCGTCACCTTCCTCACCGTGGCCGAGGTCGCCGCGAT
>DASQXT010000528.1:0-10875 GCA_035639575.1 Geodermatophilus sp. | reverse complement strand
GCCCGGACCGCGACCTGCCGGGGCGATCTCCCGATCCGCGGCCTGCACCGCCCCCAGCGGACCGGTCGCCCACCCCACGCCGGGCGCAGCAGCCACCGTGCCGGTCCGCGCTCCGTCGTCCACGCATTCGCTCGAATGTCCGAGCAAACGCAAGTGCGAGCGGAAGGCGCAGTTCAGAGGCTTGCTCGCGGGTTCGCTCCACTCCCGCCTGCAGCTGGGCGCCGTGACCGGGCCTGAGGTCGCCCGGCCGATCTCTGCTTGCATGTCCGTCGTGACCGACGGAGAGAACGCCCTGACCGGACTGCGCGTCGCCGTGCTCGGCCCCGGCGGGGTCGGCGGCCTGCTGGCGGCACTGCTCGCCCGCGGTGGCGTTGGGGTGACCTGCCTGGCGGGCGCGGCGACGGTCGATCGGCTGCGGACGGCGGGCATCCGGGTGGAGAGCGCGCACCTCGGCGACTCCACCACCCCGGTGGACGCCGCCGAGCGGTTGACCACGCCGGTCGACGTCCTCCTCGTGACCGTCAAGGCCACGCACCTGGACGACGCCCTCGAGCGGGTGCCGGCCGACGTCCTCGGCGACGCGCTGGTGGTGCCGCTGCTCAACGGCGTCGAGCACGTCGACCACCTGCGCCGGCGCTACCCGCAGGCCGGCGTCGTCCCGGCGACCATCCGCGTCGAGAGCACCCGCACCGCACCGGGCGTCATCCAGCACGGCAGCCCGTTCGTCACCGTGGACCTCGTCGCCACACCCCCGCTGGAGCAGCGGGTGCGGCGGCTGGCCGACGCCCTGCAGCAGGTCGGCGTGACGACGCGGGTCTCGGACGACGAGCCCGCCGTGCTGTGGAGCAAACTCAACTTCCTCGCCCCGCTCGCCCTGCTCACCACCGCCGCGCAGGCGACCGCCGGAGAGGTCCGCGAGTCCCGGCGGGAGGACCTGGTGGCCATCGTCGGCGAGGTCGCCGCCGTCGCCCGCGCCGAGGGGGCGCCCGCCGACGAGGAGCAGGTCGTCGCCTTCTTCGACGGCGTCCCCGCGGGCATGCGCTCGTCGATGCAGCGCGACGCCGCCGCCGGCCTCCCGCTCGAGCTCGACGCCATCGGCGGGGCCGTGGTGCGGGCCGCGACCCGGCACGGGATCGCCGTCCCGGTCACCGCCCGCTACGTCGACGAGCTGCGGGAGCGCCACCCGGGCAGCTGACCGTCCTCCAGGCTCAGCGTGAACAGCACCCGGTGCAGGCCCGGCCCGTCGTGGTCGCGGTGCACCGGGACGCCGTCCACGACGTCGTCGCCGGGGACGACCTCGAAGCCGAGGCCGCGGTGGAAACGCACCGAGGTGGCGTTGCCCGGACTGGTGAGGCAGGACAGCCGACGGGCGCCGCGCCCCGCGACGTGCTCGGCGAAGCGGCGGTACAGCGCACCGGCCACGCCCCGGCGGTGCAGCGCCGGGTCCACCCCGACGAAGTGCACGTAGCCCACCTCCGGCTGCGCCGAGGACAGGAACCCGACGAGGAAGGCGCGCAGGTCCCCGGCGGCGTCCTCGACGACCCAGCTGCTGTCGGAGAAGTGCTCGAAGAACAGCCGCGACAGCAGCAGCGCCCGCTGCCGGGCGCCGTCCGGACCGCCGAGACCGCCCCACCACGAGTCGAGCACCGCGACGACCCGGCCGTGGTCGTCGGGCACGGGGTGGCGGGCACCCAGGCCCGGCGGGAGCTCCCCGGTCACGGCGCCTCCGGGGACGAGGTCAGGGCAGCTCCCGAGGACGACGGCGCCACGTGCTCGGCCAGCCAGCGCAGGAACACCGGCTCGACGAGCGCGGCCAGGTGGGCGTAGCCGCGGGTGGACGGGTGGTACGCGTCGCCGGCCGCGACCTCGGTGGCCCACACCGCGTCGTCCGCCAGGCCGGTGGTGTCGACGAACGGCACCGCCCGCGGGGCGCACTCCGCCGCCATGCCGGCGGAGAGGTCGGCGGCCCGCGCGCTCTCCCCTGCCTCCGACACCGGGGGCGGCCCGACGACCAGCGCCGCCCAGCCCCGCGCGGCCGCGGCGTCGAGGACCTCGGCCAGCGCGGTCAGCGACCGGTCCCGCGCCACCCGCCGGCGTCCGTCCTCCAGGACGACGTCGTTGACGCCCACGGCGACGACCACGCCGTACCGGTCCCCGTTCCGCAGCCGCCACGACACCTCCGCCGGGAACCGCCGGGCGACGTCGACCGAGGTGTCGCGTCGGACGCCGAGGCCGTAGGCGGTCAGCTCCCAGCCGGCCCGTCGGGCAGCCGCCGCGACGGGACCGACCCAGCCCGCGCCGGTCGGGTCGCCGACCCCCGCGGTGAACGAGTCGCCCAGAAAGCAGAGCCGCACGTCCATCAGGCGACCTGGGGACGACGCCCTCCCGGACACCCGTCCCGCCGTCGCGTCGCCACAGGGGACGCGACGGCGGGACGGGGGACGGCGACGACGGTCATGACATCAGTCTGGTCGTGCACCACCGCGCGTGCTCGAACGGGAGCCTGCGCGCGCGGGTGCACTCTCCACCGCCTGGGCCGGCAGCACGTGGTCGCCGACGCGGTCGGTCGACAGGCACAGCGAGCAGACGTGGGCGCCGTGGGTGGCGCAGGCGGCCATGTCCGGTCGCTCGTAGTCCTGCCGGCAGACGTGGCAGGTCAGCGTCTCCCCCGACGGGTTGCCGTGCTCGTCGTACATGGGGACGTCGATGCCGTCGTCCGTGCGCCGCAGGTAGTACCGACCGCGGGTGGCGACCGCGAGCACCGGCGGCAGCACGAAGGCCAGGCCGATGGCAACCAGCGGCGAGTACGGCCGGAGCGTCTCGCCGAGGCCGCCGAAGAAGCACACGATCGAGACGCCGGCCGCGACCAGCATCGAGACGAAGCCGACCGGGTTGACCGCGTAGAGCATGCCGCGGCGGAACTCCGGCGCCTTGGGGGAGATGCCGAGCAGGTACTTGTTCACCGCGATGTCGGTGGCGACGACGACCACCCAGGCGATGCCGCAGTTGGCGTAGAAGCCGAGGATCGTGTTGAGGAAGTCGAACATGTCGGCCTCCATCAGCACCAGCGCGATGGCCAGGTTGACGGCGAGGAACACCAGCCGTCCCGGATAGCGCCCGGTGAGCCGCGTGACGCTGTTGGTCCAGGCCAGCGAGCCGGAGTACGCGTTGGTCACGTTGATCTTCACCTGGCTGATCACCACGAGGACGACGGCGAGGGTCATCGCCAGCCACCCCGGCATCAGGTCCCGGTAGATCTCGAGGAACTGGTGCACCGGCTGGTTGGCCACCGCCGCGCCGTCGGCGACGGTGGCGATCACCCAGACGGCGAGGAACAGCCCGATGACCTGCTTGGCCGCGCCGAACAACACCCAGCCCGGGCCGGCCAGCAGCACCGCCGTCCACCAACGGCGGGCGTTCTGCGGCGTCTTCGGCGGCATGAACCGCAGGTAGTCGATCTGCTCGGCGATCTGCGCGATGAGCGACAGGCACACACCGGCGGCCAGCAGCGCCGAGCCCACGTTCGGCGACCGGTCGTCCTCGCCGCGGTAGGCGAGGAACGCGTCGATCGACTCGGGATGGGCGACCAGCAGGTAGCCGAACGGGATCACCATGAGGACCAGCCACAACGGGGTCGTCCACACCTGCAGCCTGGAGAGCACCGTCATCCCGTAGACGACCAGCGGGAAGATCACGACGGTCGACAGCAGGTACCCCAGCCACAGCGGGACGCCGAGTCCGAGCTGGAGGCCCTGGGCCATGATCGAGCCCTCGAGGGCGAAGAAGATGAAGGTGAACGTCGCGAAGACGACGTTGGACACGACCGAGCCGTAGTAGCCGAACCCGCTGCCCCGGGTGATGAGGTCCAGGTCGAGGTTGTAGCGGGCGGCGTAGTAGGCCAGCGGCAGCCCGGTCAGGACGACGACGACCGCGAAGACCGCGATGCCCCACAGCGCGTTGGTCGTCCCGTGGCTGATGCCGATGTTCGCGCCGATCGCGAAGTCGGCGAGGTAGGCGATGCCGCCGAGGGCGGAGGTCGCCACCACCCCGGTTGACCACCTCCGGTAGCTGCGCGGGGCGAAGCGCAGCGTGTAGTCCTCGAGCGTCTCCCTCGTCGCCGTGTCCGTCGGTGGCGCGGCGGTTGCGGCCGCGGTCTCGAGCTCGCTGTGGGTCATGCGTCCCCCGGGTCTGCGTCGGTGGCATCGGTCCCCGCAGACGCTGGTGGACGGCTGTTGCCCGGACGTTCCGCCTCCGTGACGTCTGTCGACCGCGGCGACGCCCCGCGCGCGGCGCCCACCTCCTCGGCCGGCCCGGGAGGGGTCAGGATGGGGAGCACGACCGCGTGCCCCCGTCGACGGTGGCGGCGGGACGCGCCATGGCAGTCGGCCCGCATGCGCGCCGGGAGAGGGGCCAGCCGTGTCCGACGACGCACCGCAGACGGGCGGTACCCCGACCCCTCAGCGAGGTCGCGGGCCGGCCGGGCCCCGTGCGGACCCGTCACGGTCGGGGCCGGACGCGATCGACCGGGGATGGGAACGGGACGACGACGCCGAGGCGCGCGACGACGCGGCCGCCAGCCGCGACGCCCGCGCCGACGAGCGGGACCGGGCTGCCCGTGAACGCGACGAGCACGCCGTCGACCGCACGCTGAGCGCCGCGGCCAGGACGGCGCAGCGGGATGCCGACGACGCCGACCGCGAGGAGGCGCGACAGGACCGGCGTGCCGCCGCGCGCGACCGCCGGGCGGCGCAGGCCGACCGCGAGCAGGCGGCGCGGGACCGGGTGGCCGCCCGGGCCGACCGCGAGCAGGCCGAGGTCGACCGGGCCCGGGGGGACTGACCGCGGGACCGGGGCCGACGCCGTGGGTCCGCGGCCGGTCGGTCGTCGGTGCCGGCGCCCGGTGGTCAGCTCCTCGCGTGGTGCCCGCGGACCGACACCCGCGGCTTCGGGGCCCGCCGTCTCGCCCGGTCGGCCACGGCCCGGCCGGCGACGAGGAACAGCGCGGTGAGCAGGGCGGCGAGCACGGCCTGGACGACGAACGTCATCGCGTGCGAGCGCCAGTCGTCGGAGCCCAGGGCGGTCGGGTCGGGCAGCGCGGCGTAGTCCACGAGACCGGTCGACTCGAGGTACTCGATGTGCCGCTGGACGACGGTCATCGCCTCGGCGGTGAACTGCCGCACCACCGCGTTCTCGGTCGTCGCGCGGACCTGCGCGAGGACGGGCAGCACCGCGCCGTCCGCCTGCCGCAACAGGAAGACCGCCCGCTGGTCGAAGGTGGTCCGGGGCTGCGCCGCGATCTCGGCGACCCAGTCCTGCTGCTGCGCGGTCGGCTCGACCGGCAGCTCCACCCCGACCTGCGCCGCGGCGGTCTGAAGGAGCGCGTCGAGGTCGGCGTGTTCGGCGGCGATCAGCCGGCCGACCTCGCGCACCCGCGGGTCCTCGGCCCGCTCGCTCACCGTGGTGCCGACGGGCACCTCCCAGAGCCCGGCCTGCTCGACCCTGTACAGCGCGTCGCGGTCGGCCGGGCCCAGCGCACCGGAGGCCCCGTCCTCTCGCACCGGCGTCCCGGTGTCGGGGTCCGCGGCCGCCTGCCCGGGGACGGCGAGCACGACCACGACCCCGAGGACGACGAGGGCGAGGACCCAGCGGACGGGGCGGCGGACCAGGAGCCCGGCGGGGCGGCGGTGCATGGGGGCGGCGTCCTCGGATCCGGAACGGCAGTGACGGGACGAGGTTAAGCAAGTGCGCAACGTGATGAGAAGTCGGGTGGACCGGACTGGTCCGTCGCGGGACCCGGCCCGCCGACCCCACCGGCGAAGCGTGGTAGCCGCGTTCCGGTGCAGGTCGGAGCGGGTGTCGTCCCACCTCGGCCGCCCGGCCGACCCGCGGCCCAGCACCTCCTCCGAGCTCCCCGGGGTGAGCTTTCCCACGCGGGGACCGGGAGCACCCCGGCCGGAGGTGGCGTCAGACCGTCAGGAGCAGCTTGCCGGTGGTCCGGCGTCCCTCGAGGTCCTCGTGCGCGCGCCGGGCCTCGGCCAGCGGGTAGCGGCCCCCGATGCGGACGTCGAGCCGGCCGCCGGCGACCATCTCCAGCACCGCACCGGCCCGCTCGCGCAGCATCTCCGGGGTGCGGGTGTAGGTGCCCAGCGTCGGCCGCTGGACGTACAGCGAGCCGTGCGACGCCAGCTGCTGCACCGGCAGCGGCTCGGGCTGCCCGCTGGCGGCGCCGTACACGATCATCCGACCGGTCGGCCGCAGCGCGGTCAGCCCCGCGGCGAACGTCGTCCGCCCGACGCCGTCGTACACGGCCGCCGCTCCCTCGCCGCCGGAGAGCTCGCGGACCCGCTCGGGGAAGCCGTCGTAGCCGACCACCACCTCGTCGGCGCCGGCTCCCCGGGCGAGCTCGGCCTTCTCCTCGGTGGAGACGGTGGCCAGCACGTGGCCGCCGCGGGCGCGCACCAGCTGGGTGAGCAGCAGCCCGACTCCCCCGGCCGCGCTGTGCACGACCACCCAGTCGCCCTCGGCGACGGGGTACGAGTCGGCCGCCAGGTACTGGGCGGTACAGCCCTGCAGCATGGCGGCGGCGGCCACGTCGAGCGGCACGCCGTCGGGCACCGGGACCAGCTCGTCCCGCGGTGCGGCCACCCGGCCGGCGTAGCTGCCGGCGACGTCGAGCCAGGCGACCCGCTCCCCCGTGCCGACGACGGTGCCGGCCCCCTCCGCGCCGACGAGCCTGGGCAGGTCGCCGCCGTAGGGCGGACGCCCCTCGCGCTCGTAGACGTCGCGGAAGTTGACGCCCACGGCCTCCACGTCGACCAGCACCTGGCCCTCGCCGGGCTCCGGATCCGGCACCTCGCGGACGGTCAGCACCTCGGGGCCACCGGTCCGCTCCATGAGCACTGCCTGCACGTCGTCCTCCCGTCGTCGGCCGTGCCCGTGCCTACCACGGACGTCGGGACCGTGCCGGGCGCGGCCGGGGGGTCAGGCCGCGGCCAGAAGCGCCCGGGATGCCGGCCGGGGGACGGCGCGGGGAGCCGTGCCCCGGGCCCGCAGGACGGCACAGGTCGCGACCGCGCAGACCAGCCCGAAGCCGGCCGACACCCACACCGTCGGCTGACCGAGCAGCCAGCCGTAGGTCGTCCACGAGGCGCACGAGCCGGCGCCGAGGTACCAGCGTGCCGGGGACATCCCGGACAGGTCCTGGGTCCGGTCGAACAGGATGCCCACCAGCTGGGGCAGCGCGGCGACGATCCCGACGAGGGTGACGACCGCGCTGAGCCCGGCCGCGACCGCGGCCGTCGGGGCACCGAGGACGACGGCGGCGACGCCGCCCGCGGCGAGCGCGGCCAGGCCTGCGGCTCCCGCGGCGGCGCGGCGGAGCTGCTGCCGGGTGCGCAGCTGCGGCTGGGCGCGGAGGAGGGCGACGAGGACGGCGGTGTTGCCCACGCCGACGACGACGTGGGTGGCGATCTGCGGTCCGTCGCCGACGAGGAGACCGAAGGTCAGCCAGCAGAGGTTGAGACCGACGGCGAGCCAGCTGCCGGTCGGGGAGAGTCCGAGCGTGCGGCCGTGCCGGCAGGAGAGCCAGACCTGGGGCCAGACGACGGAGATGCTGAGGGCGGCCGCGGTGGAGCCGAGGGCGGCGATCATGGTGGAGCGGGGATCCGTTCGGTGGACTGCGATGGGCGCGGCCACCGGCGGGCTGTGCAGCCACACGCCGGCCCCGGGGCTCTCGTCGGTGAGCGCGCAGCGGGATTGGCCAGAGAGGTCATCGGCGGCCCGGCCGCGTGACGGGAGTCGATCCGGCGTGATCGTCCTGTGACCTCGCTCATCGCCGTGGCGGGGGTCACGCGACGCCCGCAGCCCGACGCCGGACTTCACGGGCGGGCCACGCGGGGCTCGTGTCGCCGTCACCGGGACGCCGTCCGGCCCCGACAGCGTGCGGCCATGCGCGTCATCGGCCACCGCGGCACGCCCCTGCACCCCACTCACCCCGAGAACACGCTGGCCGCCGTCCGCACCGCCCTCGAGGCGGGCGTCGACGGCGTCGAGGTGGACGTCCGGGCCACCGAGGACGGCGCTCTCGTCCTCTCGCACGACGGCGACCTCGGCCGCGTCCTCGGCACCGGCGCCGGCACCGGCCCCGTGGTCGCACGGACGCCGCTGGCGGCACTCCGCCGCGTCGACCTGCCTGGCGGCACCCGGGTCCCGACCCTCCCCGAGGTGCTCGACCTCGCCGCCGTCCACGGGGCCTACGTGGCGACCGAGGTCAAGCCGGAGGCCGGCGGTCCCGACGCCGAGCGCACGGCCCGGCTGCTCGCCGCGCTGCTCGCGGACCGGCGACGGCGGCGGCCCGGCGCCGACCGGGTCACGACGACGTCGTTCGACCTGGCCACCGCGGCGTCGCTCGCCGGGTACGGCACCGTCTCCGGAGCGCTGATCGTGGCCCCCGAGGTCGACCCGGACCGGGCCGCCCTGCGTGCCCGGGGGCAGGGGCTGACCGACGTCCACCTGCACGTCACCCACGTGCGGGACGACCCCGCCGTGGTGGACCGGGTGCACGCCCTGGGCCTGCTGGTGGCCGTGGGGATCGTCGACGACCCGGACGAGGCCGAGGCGATGGCCGCCCTGGGCGTCGACCTGCTCTGCACCGACGACCCGGTCGGCCTGGGGCTCGCGCGTGCGGGCTCGCCCCCGGCCGACGCCGCGGTCGTCGCCGGCTGACCCGGGACGCTCGCGTCACGCCCGCGTGGTCGTGGGGTCCCGGCGCCCCGCCGGGCCAGACGGCCCGGAGGGCGGTGTCAGGAGACGCGGCTCCGGGGCGGCCAGGGCGGGCAGGTGGGACAGGAACCGGTTCTGCGCGCCGTACACGAACACCCGGGGCAACGGCAGCTCGAGGAACCGCTGGAGGATGTCGCCGTGGTCGGAGAGGTCGACCATCGACTCGAACATCGGCCGCACGGCCTCGGCGCGGACCTTGTGCGCCAGGCCGGAGGCGTAGAGGGCGGCCGAGTGCCCACCCGAGTGTCACACCCGGTCGGTGAACTCGGTGAGGAAGCCGGCCGGCTCGGGGTGCGGGTGGCTGACGATCTGGCGGGACAGGAAGCAGTCCTCGGGCGCCAGGTTGCCCTCGACGTCCACGAACCCCAGCACCCGGCCGGGGTCCTGGTCGGCCAGCAGCAGCGCGGTCAGGCCGCCCATCGGGTGCCCGACCAGGGTGAACCGGTCGACGTCCAGGCGGCGAGCACCGCCTGTGCCGTGGCGACGAGGAACGGAACGGAGACGGCCGACAGGTCGCCGCAGGTGGTCGCGCCGCAGCCGGGGGCGTCGTAGGTGATCAGTGGCAGGCCAGCGAGGGCCGGGTGCAGCGCGGCGTCGGCGTAGTCCTCCTTCGTGCCGCCGAACCCGTGCAGGAACAGGACCGGAGGGCCGTCCCCGGCGCGGGAGGCCACGGCGAGGCCGAGGGGCACCCCGTCGACCGTCAGCGCCAGGCGGCCGCGGACCAGCCCGGTCCTCGGCGTGGCCGGCGGGTTCGCCGCTGCGCTCGTCATCGTCGCGTCCTCCTCGGCTCAGGTGCCCCACCGGTCGGGAGGGGGCGGTGGCGGTGGTGAGGGTGTGGGAGCCGACCAGGTAGCACAGCCGGAGGTGCCCGGGGGCGGCGCAGGCCGCGCCAGGGACGCCGGGGACGCCGGCGGAGTCCAGCAGCACGGCCTCAGCGGGCCGTTGGAGGAGGCCGGAGCGGCGGGCCGCCGCGCGATGCCGGGGGGATCACGGCTCCGTCCCTCGGCTCCGTTCCTCCCCGCTGCCCATGCAGGGCCACCCCGGCCGCACGAGGCGACCGGGGTGGCGGGCACTGCTGTGTAACGGGATCACCGCAGCGGGAGCAGTGGGCACGGAATGTCACCGCGAGCCGCGAGGAGATCCCGGCGAACCCGCCGGGACATCCCGCGAGAGACCGCAGGAGGTCCCGGCGAGCCCCGCCGTCAGCTGCAGCCGCTGGTGGAGCCGCAGCCCTCGCAGACGTAGCAGCTGCCGGCCGGGCGCATCTTCGTGCCGCAGGTCATGCACAGCGGCGCGTCGGTGGCGGTGCCGGTGACCAGCTCGAGCAGCTCGGCCGACGAGTGCGCCTCCTTGGCCGGCTCGGGCTTCACCTCGGGCTTGGCCGGCCCCTCGGTCGGCGCCGAGCCGCGGAGCGCCTCGAGGTCGACCTCCTCCTCCACGACCGCAGCGGTCGAGGCCGAGGTGCCGTAGCCGGACACCTGGGCGGCGCGCTCCTCGGCGCTGAAGATGCCGAGGTTGGCCCGCTTCTCCACCGGCAGGTGGTCCAGCGCCAGGCGACGGAAGATGTAGTCCATCACCGACTGGGCGATCCGGATGTCCGGGTCGTCGGTCATGCCGGCCGGCTCGAAGCGCATGTTGGTGAACTTCTGGATGTAGGTCTCCAGCGGCACACCGTGCTGCAGCGCGATCGACAGCGAGATCGAGAAGGCGTCCATGACACCGGCGAGGGTCGACCCCTGCTTGCCGAGCTTGAGGAACACCTCACCGAGGCTGCCGTCCTCGTACATCCCGGCAGTCATGTAGCCCTCGGCGCCGGCGACGCTGAACGACGTCGTCATGCTCTGCCGCTTCTTCGGCAGCCGGCGGCGCACCGGCTGCGACGTCGCGGCGACCGGCGCGGCCGCGGCCGGGACCTCGTCGGCGGCCTTCTTCTTCGCCTTGGCGTCGGACAGGGGCTGGCCGACCTTGCAGTTGTCGCGGTAGATCGCCAGCGCCTTGAGGCCGAGCTTCCAGCCCTGGAAGTAGATGTTCTCGACGTCCTCGACGGTCGCCGTCTCCGGCATGTTGACCGTCTTGCTGATGGCGCCGGAGATG
>DASQXT010000527.1:0-3897 GCA_035639575.1 Geodermatophilus sp. | reverse complement strand
CTACCGCCGGACGGAGGGGCCGCCGCCGGTGCCGGCCGACGTGCTGACCGAGGCCGACCGCCGGGCGCTGCCGGTGCTCGCCCTGCCCGCGACGGTGCGGATGGGCGAGGTCGTCTCCGAGGTGCTCGGCGCGGTCGTCGGCAAGCAGAGCGAGGCGCTGGCGCTCTCCAGCCGCATGCACGACCAGTTCATCGACGTCGCGCTCAGCGGCGGTGGGCTGACCGAGGTCACCGAGCAGCTCGCCGACTCCCTCCAGGGCGCCGCCGTGCTGGGCCTGGGGCCGGACCGCGAGATCGTCACCAGCGCCGGCCCGCCCGAGGACGTCGCCGAGATCAGCGACTGGCTGTGGCTGCTGGACGCCGAGGCCGAGGACGAGATGGCGATGATGGCGCCGTCCCGCCGGCTCTCGGGCCTGCGCGCGGACCAGACCGTCGTCACCCCGGCCGACGTGCTCGCCGACGCCGACCTCTCCCCGGCAGACGGCATCCTGCTCGTGCCCGGGCACCACGAGCTGCCCGGCGGTGTGGGCGAGTACGCGGTGGCGCCGATCATGGCCGGCGACCAGCGGCACGGCTGGCTGGTCGCCGTCCACCGGACCGGGCCGCTGCTCGTCGGCGCCGGCGCCCTGCTCGAGCGGGCCGCGGTGGTCGCGGCGCTCTCGGTGATCCGCCAGCAGGCCGTGCACTCGGTCGAGCTGCGCTTCCAGGGCGACCTGGTGCGCCGGCTGGTGGCCGGGTCGCTGCGGCACACCGAGCGGGCGCTGGCGCAGACCCGGTCCTTCGGCTGGCGGCTCGACGGCCCGGTCGTCGTCCTGGTGACCGCCACCGAGACCGCCGCCGACCCGCAGGCCGACCCCACCCGCGCCCTGGACGTCCTCGACCGGCTGGCCGACGGCTGGCGCGGCGCACTGGAGACCGAGGTCTCCGGCGCGGCGGTGGCCGGGCTGTCGACGGAGATCGTCACCGTGCTGCCGCTCGACGGGCGGACGCCGGAGGAGATCACCTCGCTGGTGAGCGCGGTGACCGGCCGGGTCAACGCCCGGGTGCGCCGGGTCGGAAGGGTGCTCGGCACCGGCATCGGCCGCCCCGCCGCCTCGCTGTCGGCGCTCGGCGAGGCCCACCAGCAGGCGTCCCGGGCCCTCGGCGTGGGACAGGAGATCCACGGGCCGCAGGCGGTGACCCACTTCGACCAGCTCGGCGTCTTCCGGCTGCTGTCGCTCATCCCGGACAGCACGGAGCTGCGCAACTACGTCGACGAGGTGCTGGGGACGCTGGCCGACGCCGCGGACCCCGACTCCGCCGACCTGCGGGAGACGCTGCGGGTGCTGCTGGAGACCAACCTGAACGTCGCGGAGTCCGCGCGCCGGCTGCACTTCCACTACAACACGATGCGGTACCGGATCGGCAAGCTCGAGCGGCTGCTCGGGCCCTTCACCACCGACCCGACCCTGCGGCTGAACCTGCTGCTCGCGCTGCACGCGGCGCGCATGCGCGGCCTGGACCAGCCGCACCGCCCGCCGGTGGACGCCGCGATGACGCTGCCGCCGGACGACGGCCTCGACGCGCTGGTCTGAAGAAGGACCCCGTTGCCCCCCACCGCTCGCACGCTCGCGGCGGGCCCCTGCAACGCGGCCGTAGCGTGACAGGGGCCGTCGCGGCGCTGGTCGACCGCATGGGGGAGCTGCTGGCGCCGCTGGAGGCCGACCGCGACCCGGCCCGGTTCTTCCTGGCCGTGTACCTGCGGACGACGGTCGCCGTCGGCGCGGCGATCGACGGGGGCGCCTTCGAGGACCCGGCCTGGGTCGAGGAGTGGGACGTCGACTTCGCCGGCCTCTACCTCGACGCGCTGACCGCCCACCGGCGCGACCCGGCGTCGGCCCCCCGGCCGTGGCGGCTGGCCTTCGGCGCGCGGCCGGACCTGCCGCCGGAGGCGCACGTGCTGCTGGGCATGAACGCGCACATCAACTACGACCTGCCGCAGTCGCTGGTGCGGGTCATCCCGCCTGCCGAGTTCGACACCCCGGCAGCGCTGGCGATGCGCGGGCGCGACCACGAGCGGATCGACCGGGTGCTGGCCTCCCGGGTCGCCGCCGAGGACGGCGAGCTGCACCGCGCCGGGGGACGGCGGACCCGGCTGGACCGGTTGCTGGCCCCGGTCAACCGCGCCGCCAGCCAGGTGTTCCTGCGCGAGTCCCGGCGCAAGGTGTGGGCCAACGCGGCCGCTCTCGACCGCGCCCGCCGCGCAGGACCGGACGCCGCCGCGGCCCGGCTGGCCGACCTCGAGGCCGCCTCGGCGGCGCGGGTCGACGACCTGCTGCGTCCCGGCCCGGTGCTGGTCCGGCTGGCCGTCCGCGGCTTCGGCGTCACGCTCGCCTGACCCCGCTGCGCGCTGCCGGGACGGGGAGCATCGGGGAGGCTGGGACGACGGCTGCGCCCGGTGGCCGCACGAGGAGGAGGTCGCATGAGCGCCGCGAGGACGACGGGCGAGCGAGCATCGCAGCGAGATGCCCGGAGCCGAGCGCGAGCGAGCATCGCAGCGAGCGCCAGCGAGCGAGGAGCGGAGCGAGCGCGCAGGCGACTGACGGCGTCGAGCGAGGAGCGGAACGAGTCCGGAGTCGAGCAGTGAGCGAGGTCGCCCGTCCGCTGTCCGGCAGGGTCGCGCTGGTCACCGGCGCGTCGTCGGGGATCGGCGAGGCCACGGCCGTGGCCCTGGCCGAGGCGGGCGCGTCCGTGGCGATCGGCGCCCGTCGTCGGGACCGCCTCGAGGGCCTGGCCGCGCGGCTCGGCGAGGCCGGCGCGAAGGTGGTCACCCTCGACCTCGACGTCACCGACGAGGCGTCCTGCCGCGACGCCGTCGCCCGCACCCGCGGCGAGCTCGGCGGGCTCGACGTCCTGGTCAACAACGCCGGGGTGATGCTGCTCGGCACGATCGTCGGCGCCGATCCCGAGGACTGGCGGCGCATGCTCGACACCAACGTGCTCGGGCTGATGTACATGACGCACGCGGCGATCGAGGGCATGGTCGAGCAGGGCTCGGGCGACGTCGTCAACATCTCCAGCGTCGCCGGCCGCCAGGCCCGCAAGGGCGCCGGTGTCTACAACGCCTCCAAGTGGGCGGTGAACGCCTTCAGCGAGTCCCTGCGCCAGGAGGTGACGACCAGGGGTGTGCGCGTGTCACTGGTCGAGCCCGGCGCCGTGAGCACCGAGCTGACCGACCACATCACCCAGCCCGAGGCCAAGGCGGCGTCGGTGCAGATGTACACGAGCATGCGGGCGCTGCACGCCGAGGACGTCGCCCGCGCCATCGTCTACGTGGTCACCCAGCCGCCGCACGTGGCGGTCAACGAGGTGCTGGTGCGCCCCACCGACCAGGAGAGGTGACGAACGGGAACGGCCACCCTTCAGGGGCCCGCGCCGAGCGTGCGAGGCGTGGGGGGAAGGGTGGTCCTTTCAGTCGTGGAAGACCTCGATGCGGGCGCCCATCTCGACCAGGCGCTCGTAGAGCTGCTCGTAGCCGCGGGCGATGATGTCGACGTTGCGCAGCACCGACGTCCCCTTGGCCGCGAGCATCGCCAGCAGGATGCACACCGCCGGCCGCAGCGCCGGCGGGCAGACCACCTCCGCGCTCGACCAGCGCGTCGGGCCGGTCACCAGCACGCGGTGCGGGTCGAGCAGCCGGACGTCGGCGCCGAGCCGGGTGAGGTCGGAGAGGTGGATCGCCCGGTTGTCGTAGACCCAGTCGTGGATCAGCGTCGAACCGGTGGCCGCGGCCGCGATGACGGCGAAGAACGGCAGGTTGTCGATGTTGAGACCCGGGAACGGCATCGGGTGGATCTTGTCGATCGGCGCCCGGAGCTCTGACGGCGAGATGGTGACGTCGACCAGCCGGGTGTGCCCG
>DASQXT010000526.1:0-2850 GCA_035639575.1 Geodermatophilus sp. | reverse complement strand
CTGGCGGTGGTGCACGCCGTGGCCGGTGCGCCCGACGCCGCCCTCGCCCGGTACGACGCCGTCATCCCCCGCCGGCGGACCAACCGGCGCCCGCTGACCGGCGACCCCGTGCCCGACGACCTGCTCCGCGAGCTGGCGGCCCTCGCCGCGGCCGAGGCCACGGTGCTGGTCCCCGTGCTCCGGGAGGACCACCGCCGCCTGGTCGCCCGGCTGACCCAGCAGGCCGACGAGCTGCAGAACGCCGACCGCGCCTATCGCGCCGAGATCCGCCACTGGACGACGCGTCCGGCGAGCGCGGGCGACGGCGTGCCGGTGTCCGCGGTCCCGCGCGTGGAGGGTCTGCCCGTCGACATGCCGCAGCGGGACTTCGACACCCGGGGTGAGGGCAGGCTGCCCGTGGACCCCGGCGACAGCGCCGAGCACACGCTGGTGCTGCTGGCCACCCGGGCCGACGGCCCCGTCGACTGGCTGCGCTGCGGCGAGGCGCTGCAGCACGTGCTGCTCGAGCTGACCCGGCGCGGCTGGGTGGCCAGCCCGATCACCCAGGCCATCGAGGTCCCGCTGACCCGCACCCAGCTGCGGGCGGCCCTAACCTGGGACGTCCACCCCCAGGTGCTGCTCAGGATCGGGCACACCGACGACCTCGTGGCGGCGCCGCGGCGGCCGCGCGTCGACGTCGTCCGCAACAGCACCCGGCCTCCCGAGCTCCGGCGTACCCGGGCGGTCCCGACACCGACGGGCTGGCCGCCGGGACGACAGGGACCCGAGCCCGCGCACCGCCCGGTGTCCGACGGCCGCGGGGGGACGACGTGGCTGTGACCTCCCCGAGCCGGCCCGCCGGGCCCGGACACCGGGGTGCTGCGCGCCCCCGAGGGGACACCCGGTGACCCGGACGCGGCCGCGGGTGCTCGTGACGGCGGCGAGCAGGCACGAGTCCACCCACGAGATCGCTGACGCGCTGGCTCGCCGGCTGCAGGAGGCCGCAGGGGACCGGGGGCTCACCGCGGCGGCCCTGCACGCGGAGAACCGTCCGGACCCGTCCGGCTTCGACGCCGTCGTCCTCGGCAGTGCGGTCTACGGGGGCAGCTGGCTGAGCCGGCCCGGGAGCTCGCCCACCGGCAGGCCGCCGTCCTGCGGTCCCGGCCGCTGTGGTTGTTCTCCAGCGGTCCCATCGGCGAGCCGCCGTACCCCCCGGACGAGCCATACGACGCCGCCACGCTCACTGGGCTGCTCGCGCCCCGCGGCCACCGGGTGTTCCCCGGGCGGCTGGAGCCGTCCCGGCTGAGCGCCCCCGAACGCGCCGTGGTGACGGCGATGCGCGCACCGGTCGGCGACTTCCGCGACTGGGACGCCGTCGGGACCTGGGCGGTGGAGATCGCGAAGGAACTCGCCGGCGTCCTCCCCCCGGCGCCGGGGACGCCGCGCTGACGCCCGGGCGGCCCCCGACCGGAGCCGTCGGCCCGGCATCGCTCAGGCGGGCGGGGACGCGGCGGTCAGGGCGGCACCGATGGCGCTGCCCCAGGCCGTGGCCGCCGGTAGGTCCCGGAAGTCACCCTCCGGTGCGTGCAGCGCCGTGACGACGGCCCGCTCGGGCAGACCGAGCAGGGAGCGGTCGAGCCGCCCGGGGAACACCCGGTGCTCCCGGCACCGCGTCAGGGTGAGCATCTCGTCGAGGTCGAGCAGCTCCTCCGGTGGCCGGGCCGGCGTCCCGACCGGGCCGCTGGAGAAGGCCCAGACCGGGCGGTCCCACAGGTCGATCGCGGTGCGCAGCACCAGGTCGCGGGCCTCGGGCAGCCAGTGCCCGTGGTAGACCGCGCTGCCGACCACGACGGCGTCGCAGTCGCGGACCGAGGCCACCTGCGCGGCGTCCCGGACCGCGACGTCGGCACCCCCGATCCGCCGGATCCCGTCGGCCACCGCCTCGGCGACGCCCCACGTCCCCCCGTGCCGGCTGGCGACGGCGACCACCACCCGGGGCCGGCCGCCGCTCCCGCCGTCCCGGCCTCCCGTGGGGGACTCGTCCCCTCGGGACGGGACCGCCCGCGCGAGGCGGTCCATGACGGCCTCCTCGTCGACGGGGACGGCGAGCACGCGCAGCCCCGTCGCCACCAGCCGCTCGCTCGGCGACCCGGGCAGCCGTGCGGCGTCCGGGCGCAACGGCAGCAACCGGGCGCAGACCCGCTCGCGGACCTCGGCCGAGTGGACCCCGATGCCCCCGGTGAACACGAGCGAGTCCCAGCCGTCCAGGGTCGTCACCGCAGCGGCGACCGCCATGGCCACGTCCCGGACGAAGACCCGCACGGCCAGGTCGGCGGCGGCGTCCTCCGCCTGGAGCAGGTTCCGCAGGTCGGTCCGGCCGCCGGAGAGCCCGGCGACGCCGGACCGCCGGTTGAGCAGCTCGCGGACGGCGCCGACGGACCCCTCGCGCTCCACCAGCAGGAGCACGACCTCCGGGTCGAGGTCCCCGCTGCGGGTCAGCGATGGCACGCCCCCGGCGGGGCTGAGCGCCATGGTCGTGTGCCGGGGGACCCCGGAGTCGACCGCCGTGACGCTGCAGCCGCTGCCCAGGTGCACCACCACGGCGCGCCCGAGACCGGGCACGAGGTCGACGACGCTCTGCACGGCCAGCCCGTGGAAGCCCCACCGGCGCAGCCCTGCGCTGCGGGCCTCCGCCGGCAGCGGCAACGCGACGGCCTCGTCGGGCAGCCGGTCGTGGAAGCCGCTGTCCGGGACGAGCACCACCTGCGCCTGCGGCCACTGCCGGCACGCCTGGTCGACCACGTCCAACTGCCGGGGCAGGTGCAGCGGGTCGACGTCGGCCTCGATCCGGAGCCGGGCGAGGAGCGCACC
>DASQXT010000525.1:0-11365 GCA_035639575.1 Geodermatophilus sp. | reverse complement strand
ACGTGCTCGTCGACCTGCAGCCCGCCGCCCGCGGTGAGGCCGTCGGCGCCAAGGTGGTCGTACCAGGTCTCGAGGTCGAGACGATGAGCTACGGCCGCATCGGAGAGCGCGGCGTCGCCCGGCTGCTGGAGCGCGGCGAGCCGCTGGTGGCCGTGGGCGCCGACCCCGGCGGCTGGGCCAGGGTGCACCTGACCACCGACGCCGAGGAGCGCCTGGGCGGCCCGGCCTGGTTCGACCGCGCCGGCGCCGACCGGCGGGTGGGCGCGCTGTACGCGCTGTACCGGGAGCCGGGCCGGCACGTGGTCGCGGAGGTCCTCGACTCGGAGGCAGCAGCCTCGTGAGCCTCCGGTACGCCTACAACACCAACGGGCTCACCTCCCACCGGCTGGACGACGCGCTCGCCTTCCTCGCCGACACCGGCTACGCGGGGGTCGCGCTCACGCTGGACGTCGTCCACCTCGACCCGTTCGCGCCCGACGCCTTCGCGCAGGCCGAGAAGACGCGGGCGCGCTGCGACGAGCTGGGGCTGGGCGTCGTCGTCGAGACCGGCGCCCGCTACCTGCTCGACCCGCGGGGAAAGCACGAGCCGACGCTGGTCACCCCGGACGCCGACGGCCGGGCGCGGCGGCTGGCCTACCTGCGGCTGGCCTGCGACCTGGCCGAGGTGCTGGGCGCCGAGGCGGTCAGCTTCTGGGCCGGCGTGCCGCGGCCGGGGGTCGACCGCGACGAGGCGTGGGGCTGGGTGGTCGACGGCGTGCGCGCGCTGGTCGACAGCCACGGCGGCCGGTCCTACGCCCTGGCCGTCGAGCCCGAGCCCGGGATGCTGGTCGAGGACTGCGACGGCTGGGCCCGGCTGGCCGCGGACGCGCCGGGCATCACCCTGGCGCTCGACACCGGCCACTGCGTCGTCGCCGGGGCGTACGAGCCGCAGGAGGCGGTCGCCGCGTTCGCCCCGCACCTGGGCACGGTCGCCGTCGAGGGCATGCGCCGCGGCGTGCACGACCACCTGCCCCTGGACGAGGGGGACGTCGACCTGCCCGCCGTGCTGCGGGCGCTGCGGGAGGTGGGCTACGAGCGGCTGGTCACCCTCGAGCTCTCCCGCGACGGACACCGCGCGCACGACATGGTGCCGCGCGCGATCGCGACGCTGAGGGAGGCCGAACGGGCATGAGGATCTGCTTCGTCAGCCGCCGCTACTGGCCGGCGGTCAGCGGCATGAGCGTCTACGCGGAGAACCTGCTGCGCGAGCTGGTCGCTCTCGGCCACGAGGTCACGCTCGTCAGCCAGTACCGCGACGACGAGGCCGGCACCCGGGTCTACGGCGGCGGCCCGCCCCCCGCCGACCGGGTCCCGGCCGGCGTCGAGGTGGTCGCGCTGCCCAGCCGCGGCGAGACCGTCGTCCCCGCGGACTGGGAGGGCGACATCGACGAGATCGTGCGCACCGTCGTCGGGCTGCACGCCGAGCGGCCCTTCGACGTCCTGCACGCCCAGTACGGCTACCCGCCGGGCCTGGCGGTGCTGGCCGCCGCGCGCGAGACCGGGCTGCCGGCCGTGGTGAGCATCCAGGGCGGTGACGGCCACTGGGTCGGCACCTGCTGCACCACCCACGCCGAGGCGATGCGCACGGTGGTCGATCGCTCGAGCGCGGTGCTGATCGGCAGCGCCAGCTTCCGCGACGAGGTGGTCGGCAACCTCGGCAGCGACCCGGCGCGGTTCACGATCGTCCCGGGGGCCACCGACACCCGGCGGTTCACGCCGGCCGAGCGGCCGCTGGGCGCGCTGCGCGAGCCGCCGGTGCTGCTCTTCCACGGCCGGGTGGACCGGCGCAAGGGCGTGCTCGACCTGCTCGAGGCGCTGCCCGACGGCGTCCGCCTGGTGGTCTCCGGCATCGGCCCGGACCTCGACGAGGCGAAGGCCCGCGCCGACGAGCGGACGACGTTCCTCGGCTACGTCCCGCCCGAGCAGGCGCCGGAGGTCTACCGCTCGGCCGACCTCTTCGTCAGCCCCACCTACAGCGAGGGGTTCAGCAACACGCTGCTCGAGGCGATGGCCAGCGGGCTGCCGACGGTCAGCACCGACAGCGTCGGCGTCGTCGACTGCCTGCGGCACGAGGAGAACGGGCTGCTGCACACGCCCGGGGACGTCGCCGGGCTGCGGGCCGCGCTGACCCGCCTGCTGGACGACGGCGCGCTGCGCACCCGGCTGGCGACGACGGCGCTGGAGGAGGTGCGGCGGCTCTACTCCTGGCCGGTGCTGGCGGCCTCGGTCGACGCCGTCTACGGCCAGGTGGGAGGGACGACGCCGTCCACCGGCTGGTCGATGCCCGCGGGCCCCGACCTGTCGTGCCGGTTCCGCTCCGCGGCGCACCTTCTGTGAGTACGACGCGCGAGGGAGCATCGCTGCGTGCTGGGGGCACCTCC
The DNA here is from genome assembly GCA_035639575.1 of Geodermatophilus sp. Classification (GTDB taxonomy): domain Bacteria; phylum Actinomycetota; class Actinomycetes; order Mycobacteriales; family Geodermatophilaceae; genus Geodermatophilus. The sequence continues at coordinate 8,945 of DASQXT010000525.1, read as the reverse complement.
CGCTTGCGGGGGACAGCGACCGAGGAGCGGACCGAGTGCGGAGTCGAACGGGGGACGCTGTGAGGGTGCTCGCGGTCAGCCCGCACCTCGACGACGCCGCCTTCTCCGTCGGCGGCACGCTCACGGCGCTCGCCGCGGCCGGCCACGAGGTCACCGTCGTCACCTGCTTCACCGCGAGCGTCCCCGACCCGGAAGGGTTCGCGTTGGCCTGCCAGCTGGACAAGGGGCTGCCCGCCGACGTCGACTACCTGGCCCTGCGCCGCGCCGAGGACGCCGCCGCGATGGCGGTGCTCGGCGCCGGCGCCGTCTACCTCGGCCTGCCCGAGGCCCCGCACCGCGGCTACACCAGCGCCGCCGACCTCTTCGCCGGCGTGCACGAGGACGACCAGGTGTGGCGGTCGCTCGGCGCGGCGCTGGAGGGACACGACGCCGACATCTGGCTGGCCCCGCAGGCGCTCGGCGGGCACGTCGACCACCTGCAGGTGCTGAGGGCGGTCGCGGGCCTGGACCGGCCGGTGCTGTGGTGGCGCGACAGCCCCTACGTGCTGCGCGACCCGGCCGCCGTCCCCGGCCCGGAGCTGCCCGGCGGGCTGGCCGAGGTGCACCTGCCGCAGGACCTCGACCGGCGCGCCGACGCCTGCGCGTGCTACCCCACCCAGCTGGGCTTCCAGTTCGGCGGCGTGGCGCAGATGCGCACCGCACTGGCCGGCCTGCCCGAGGTGCTGCTGGCCGGCGACCGGGCGCGGGCGGTGCTCGCGACCGCCGCCGTCCCGGCCGGCTGAGCCGCCGGCGTCCCCTCGGACCCGGCGCCGTCCACACCTGCCGTGTGCTCGACCGCTCGGGGAGCTGCCGGGGACTGCCAGGCTGCCGCGCATGCAGCAGGCCTTCGGTATGTCCGTCCCCGAGACGGTGAGCGAGATGTGCCGTCCGACGACGTCGGCGGTGCTCGTCTACGACGCGCAGGTGGGCATCCTCGCCCACGTCCGGGACAGGGAGCGTCTGGTCGAGCGGATCGGCGCGGTCCTGCAGGGGGCCCGGGCGTCGGGTGTCCCGGTGCTGTACGTGCGCCACGTGTCGCTCCCGCCGACCCACATGGGCGTCACGGCCCTGCGCACCGCCATGGCGTGGCAGCGGGTGCACGAGGCGGCCGCGGTGACCGCGGCCTTCCCGCCGGACGCGCCGCACACCCAGGTGGTCGGCGAGCTGGCGCCGGTGGACGGCGAACCGGTGCTCGACAAGCTCGGCATGTCGGCGTTCGTCGGCACCCCGGTCGAGCAGGTGCTGCGGGACCGGCGGGTGACCACGCTGGTCCTGGTCGGCGCCGTCCTGGAGATCGGGATCGAGCCGACCGCCCGGCACGCCGCCGACCTCGGCCTCCTGCCGGTGGTGGTCGAGGACGCCTGCGGGGTGGTCGATCCGGAGGCGGCGCAGCGCTCGATGGCGAGCCTCGACTACAGCCTGCTCACTCACCGCTGCAGCAGCCGGGACGTCGTGGCGGCCTTCGGCGCGGGCGGAGTGCCCCCGAACGCCGCCTCGGCCTAGCCTGGTCCGGGTGGCGGACGACGACCTGCAGCAGCTGGTGCAGCGGCGCCTGCTGGAGCTGTCCTCGAGCGCCCAGGCGGCGTCGCGAAGAGCCCAGTGGGCGATCGCGCCCGAGACCATCGCGCGCATCGCGGCCGGCCGGCACTCGGGGATGGTGAGCGAGCGGCTGGCGGCGGCGCTGGCCCGCGCCCTCGACGTCCCGGAGAACCGGGTCCGCCGCGTGGTCGGCCTGCCGCTCGTCGAGGACTCCCGCGCCGACGTCTGCACCGGACCGCACCTGCGCGTCGTCCGCGACGACGGCCGGCTCGCGTAGCCCCGCAGCCCCGCCCCACGGCCGCGTCCGGAAACCGCCAGTCCCGCGGCCCCGCCGCTGGCATGCTCGTCGCGTGACACCGCCGCTGGACGCCGAACGCTGCTACCGCGCGGTCGCCAGCCGGGACGCCCGGTTCGACGGCTGGTTCTTCACCGCGGTCGCCACCACCGGCATCTACTGCCGCCCGTCCTGCCCGGCCCGCACGCCGCTGCCGCACAACGTCACCTTCTTCTCAACCGCAGCCGCCGCCCAGGGCGCCGGGTTCCGGGCCTGCCGCCGCTGCCGCCCCGACGCCGTCCCCGGGTCGCCGGAGTGGGACACCCGCGCCGACGTCGTCGCCCGCGCCGTCCGGCTCATCGGCGACGGCGAGGTCGAGCGCTCTGGCGTCCCCGGCCTGGCCGTCCGGCTGGGCTACTCCGAGCGCCAGCTGCACCGGCTGCTGGTCGGCGAGCTGGGCGTCGGCCCGCTGGCGCTGGCCCGGGCGCAGCGCGCGCAGACCGCCCGGCTGCTCATCGAGACCACCGACCTGCCCATGGCCGACGTCGCCTTCGCCGCCGGGTTCGCCAGCATCCGGCAGTTCAACGACACCGTCCGCGAGGTCTTCGCCGCCACCCCGACCGAGCTGCGGCGGACCGCGCCGGCCGGCCCACCCGTCACCCCCGGCCGGCTGACGCTGCGGCTGGCCGCGCGCGCCCCGTACGAGGCCGCCGAGGTGCTGCTGTTCCTGGGCGTGCACGCCGTCCCCGGCCTGGAGGAGTGGGACGGCACGACGTTCTCCCGCGTGCTCGACCTGCCGCACGGGCCCGGGGTCGTGCACCTCTCGCCCGTCCCGGACGGCGGCCCCGCGGTGACCGCCCGGCTGGAGCTGCCCGCGCTGCGCGACCTGGGGACGGCGGTGGCCCGCTGCCGCCGCATGCTGGACCTCGACGCCGACCCGGCCGCGGTCGACGGCGTCCTCGGCGCCGACCGGGCCCTGGCCGGGCTGGTCGCCGCCGCGCCCGGCCGCCGGGTGCCCGCCTCCCCCGACGCCGACGAGCTCGCCGTGCGCGCCGTCCTCGGTCAGCAGGTCTCCCTCGCCGGCGCCCGCACGCTCACCGCCCGGGTGCTGCGGGCCGCGGGCACGCCGCTGCCCGAGCCGGTGGGCACGCTGACCCACGCCTTCCCGCGCCCGGCCGCGCTGGCCGACGCCGACCTCACCGCCGTCGGTCTGACCGGCGCGCGCCGGCGCACCGTCCACGCGCTCGCCGCCGCCCTGGCGGCCGGGGCGGTGACGCTCGACCCCGGCGCCGACCGAGAGGAGGCCGGCCACGCGCTGCGCGCCGTCCCCGGGATCGGCCCGTGGACCGCCGCGCTGGTCGCGCTGCGCGGCCTGGGCGACCCCGACGTGTGGCTGCCCGGCGACCTGGCGTTGCGGCGCTCGCTGGCCACCCTCGGCAGCTCCGACGCCGACGCCGCCACCCGCTGGCGGCCGTGGCGCTCGTACGCGGTGATGCACCTGTGGGCGCTCGCCGTGCCCGCACTCTCGACCCGCCCCACCGCCCGCACCCGCCCGACCACCCCCACACGACCACTCCCCTCGGATCGGAGCGCCTCATGACCCCGCTTCCCGCCCGCTCCGCCACCGTCGAGACCCCGCCCGGGCCCTTCACCGTGGTCGTGGCCCGCGACGGCGCCGTCCTCGCCAGCGGCTGGACCGCCGACGTCGCCGACCTCCTCCCCGTGGTGCACCGCGCGCTGCGGCCGGCCTGGGTCGAGCCCGTCGAGCACCTGCCGGTGCTGGACGCGGTCGAGGCCTTCGTCGCCGGCGACGTCACCGCCATCGACGAGGTGCCGGTGCGCCAGCGCTCCGGCCCCTTCCTCGAGGACGCCTGGGAGGTGCTGCGCACCGTCCCGCCCGGCGAGCCGGACACCTACGCCGCCTTCGCCGCGCGCTGCGGGCGCCCGGCGGCGGTCCGTGCGGCGGCCAACGCCTGCGCTCGCAACGCCGCGGCGCTGTTCATCCCCTGCCACCGGGTGCTCGGCTCGGACGGCGGGCTGGGCGGCTTCCGCTGGGGGACGCCGGTCAAGCGCTGGCTGCTCGACCACGAGGCGGCCCACGCCCCGGTCCCCGCCTGAAGAAGGACCGCCCTCCTCCCCACGCCTCGCAGGCTCAGGCGGAGGGTCCCTGGAGGGCGGCCGTTCCAGCACCTCACCAGGGGCCGAGTGTCGGCCGGGAAGTGTCGGTCGCGTCCGGCACCCTCTGGGTGTGGACGCCGCCTCGCTGCTCACCGGTCTGTTCGTCGGCGCGCTGCTGGCCACCGCGGTCACCCTCGGCGCCGTCGCGCTGGTGTCCCGGCGCCGCCCGGCCGACGACGGCCTGGAGCCGGTGCACGAGTCGCTCGACCACCTGCACCGGCTGCTGGCCGGCATCGAACGCGACCGCGCCACCGCGCACGGCGAGCTGCGCGAGCAGATGGGCACCGTCGGGCAGACGTCGGCGCTGCTCCGGCAGGAGACCGCCGCGCTGGTGACCGCGCTGCGCACCCCCCACGTGCGCGGCCGGTGGGGCGAGGTGCAGCTGCGCCGGGTGGTCGAGGTCGCCGGCCTGCTCGAGCACTGCGACTTCGTCGAGCAGCCCTCGAGCACCAACGACGCCGGCGCCGGCGTGCGCCCCGACCTCGTGGTCACCCTCTCCGACGGCCGGCAGGTGGTGGTCGACGCCAAGGTGCCGTTCACCGGCTACATCGAGGCGGTGCAGGCCGAGGACGTCGCGGTGCGCGCCGAGCGGGTCGCCGCGCACGCCCGGCAGCTGCGCGCCCACGTCGACGCCCTCGCCGCCCGCCGCTACCCCACGGCGTTCCGGCCGGCCGCGCCGTTCACCGTCCTCTTCGTGCCCTCCGACGGGTTCCTCACCACCGCCCTCGAGGCCGAGCCCGGGCTGCTGGAGTACGGCTTCGCCCGCGACGTCGTGCTGGCCACCCCCAGCACGCTGCTGGCGCTGCTGCGCACCGTCGCCTACTCGTGGCGGCAGGAGCGGCTGGCCCGCGACGCCGACCAGGTGCTCGAGGTCGGCCGCCGGCTGCACGCCCGCCTGTCCACCCTCTCCGGCCACCTCACCCGGCTGGGTTCGGCGCTGTCCTCCACGCTGACCCGCTACAACGAGACGGTCGGCTCCTACGAGGGGTCGGTGCTCGTGGCCGCCCGCCGCTTCGACGACCTGGGGGTCGCCGAGTCACCGGTCCCCACGCCGCCGCCGGTCGAGGCGACGGTCCGCACGCTGCGGCCCAGCGAGCTGCCGCTGCCCGGGGAGCTGCCCCGGCCGTCGGAGCTGTCGTCGCGGGGCGAGGGGTCCCGTCCCGTGGAGCGCGACGGCACGACCGGCTGACCCCCGGGGACGACCTGGGTGCCACGGTCGTCACGTCTGCACCGTTGCGTCACACGGACCCCGCGGTCCTCACCGGATGTGCATCCGGGCCTGCGGTTTTGGCACTTGTGCACAGCGCAGATCGGTGCCGTCCTCCGTCGCGGCCGCCCCGGCCGTCGTTACCGTTGATCGTGACAGGGACCCCCGTGAGGAGGTCCGCCACGAGGGGACGGGAGGTCCGCCATGGCCTCGGTGAGCACCGCCGACACCTGGCGCGAGTCCGGGCGGCGTGCCGACCGGCGCCTCGCCGCCCGTCCCGAGGGGGCGGACTACGTCTCGCGCATCGGCCGCCCGCCGGTCCCGCCGCCGCCCCCGCGGATGCGGCCGACCGACCTGCCGCCGTTCCCCGAGGACCTGGCGCGCACCGGGCGCCGCCGCGACGACCGTCCCGCTCCGCTGCCGCCCCGCCCGTCCGCCGACCGCGGCGCGCGCCCCGCACCCCAGGACGCCGAGCGCAGCCGTCCTGCTCCCCGCGAGGCCGACCGGCCGCGGGGCCGTGAGGACCGCCCGCGCGACCTGCCCGACGCCGACGACCGTCGCCGCGGTCAGCGCTCACCCGAGCCCCGGCCGGCGGGCCGCCGTCCCAGCGGTCGCGGGGCGACGGCGCAGGGGGCTCGGAACCGGGGTGGGGTGCGCGGCGCGTTCGCCGTCCTCGCCGTCTTCCTGGTCACCCTGGCCGCGGCGGCCGTCGAGTCCTGGATCGGCACCGGCCTTGGCCTGGTCACGCTCGGGACCCTGACCGCGGCCAGCGTCGTGGCCACCCTGGTGGTCCGCCGCAGCGACCTGCTCACCACGGTGATCGCCCCGCCGCTGATCTACGTGGTCGTGGCCCTGCTGGACACCGCGCTGGCGCCGTCGGCCTCGCTGAACCTCGCGTCGGTGGCCACGCTGCTCATCCGGGGCTTCCCGGCGATGGCGATCGCCACCGCCGCCGCCGCGGTCGTCGGGCTGATCCGCTGGGCCGCCCGCCGCTGAACGGAGGACCCCCCTCACCCCGCACGAGCTCACGGCCCACCTCGGGACGCGGCGCCCGTGCCGACAGCAGAGCCCCCTCCCGGGACCGGGAGGGGGCTCTGCTGTTCGGAGGACGGGCCCTCGCTCAGGCCGGGTCAGCGGCGGGGGTCTGGGCGCGCTTCGCGCGCAGCTCGTGCGGCAGCGCGAACACCAGGCGCTCCTCGGCGGCCTTCACCGTCTCGACGTCGGGGTAGCCGCGCTCGGCCAGCCAGTCGAGCACCTCGCCGACCAGCACCTCGGGCACCGAGGCGCCGCTGGTCACACCGACGGTGCCGACGCCCTCGAGCCAGGCCGGGTCGATCTCGGAGGCGAAGTCCACCAGGTGCGCGGCGCGGGCGCCGGCCTCCAGCGCCACCTCGACCAGCCGGACGGAGTTCGACGAGTTGGTCGACCCGACGACGACGACCAGGTCGCACTCGCCGGCCATCTGCTTGACGGCCTGCTGCCGGTTCTGCGTGGCGTAGCAGATGTCGTCGCTGGGCGGCGACTGCAGGCCGGGGAAGCGGGTCTTGAGCTGGTCGACCGTCGTCAGCGTCTCGTCGACCGACAGCGTGGTCTGCGACAGCCAGACCACCTTCTCCGGGTCGCGCACCTGGACGTTGGCCACGTCCTCGGCGCCGTCCACGAGCTGGATGTGTCCGGGCGCCTCGCCGGAGGTGCCCTCGACCTCCTCGTGCCCGCGGTGGCCGATCAGCAGGATGTCGTAGTCGTCGCGGGCGAACCGCTTGGCCTCCTGGTGCACCTTCGTCACCAGCGGGCAGGTCGCGTCGATCGTCCTCAGCTGCCGGTCCGCGGCCTCCTGGTGCACCGCCGGGGAGACGCCGTGCGCACTGAAGACGACGACCGAGCCCTCGGGCACCTCGTCTGTCTCGTCGACGAAGACCGCCCCGCGCCGCTCGAGCGTCGCCACCACGTGCTTGTTGTGGACGATCTGCTTGCGGACGTAGACCGGGGCGCCGTGGATCTCCAGGGCGCGCTCGACGGCGACCACCGCCCGGTCCACGCCGGCGCAGTAGCCCCGGGGATCGGCCAGCAGGACTCGTCCGCGCTGATCAGCCATGACCCCATGGTAGTTAAAGGACCCCCTGCCCCCCGGCCGCCTCCGGATGTCAGCAGAGTCACACCGGTCCCTGCGGGGAGGCCACCATGGGGTGTCTGCGAGCTCACAGCCGGACCCGGCGGGGGTCGCCGCCGGGGAACGAGACGCGTACCACCATCGGTGTGCTCCGTGCCGGAGCGGGGTGTCGGGCGCGGCGATTCGGGGCAGGGTGGGGCCATGTCGCGTGAGATCCCACAGGTCGTCCGTGCGGTGGTCGGGCTGGCCGCCACCGTCCTCGACGACGCCCTCTACCTGCCCCGGGCGCTGCCGACCCTCCCCGTGCGCGTGATCGGGCTGGCCATGCAGGCCACGATGAAGGTGCAGCAGCACTACTCCGGCCTGGTGGCCCGCGGGGACGAGGTCTTCACCGGGCTGCGCGGCGAGTCCGAGCCCGGCCTGGCGACCTTCGACGAGGACCTCCCCGAGCAGACCCCGGGGCGCACCTCCGCCTTCGACCGCGCACCCGGCTTCGACGAGCCGACGTCCTTCGACCGCGCCTCGGCGCCGGTGGACGACGAGGAGATCGCCGAGGAGGTCGCCGCGCTGATCGACGACGAGGTCTCCGGGCTGCCGGACGAGCCGGCGCCCGAGGAGGTCGTCGAGGCCCTGGCCGACATCACCGACGAGGTGGCCGCCGCCGGGCTCGACGTCGACCGCGCCGAGCCCGGCCTCACGACCGAGGACGCGCTGGAGACCGCCCTCCTGGAGGCCGATGGCGCACCCGACAGCGCGCTGGTCGACGGCGGCTCGGGGGACACCGGGACCGTCGACACCGACGAGATCGCCGAGAGCCCCACGACCCCGCCGGCGTCCCTGCTGGAGGCCGAGGCCACCGAGTTCGACGTCCACCCGTCGGCGCCCACCGAGGCCCCGGCGCCCAGCGACCCGGGCGGCTCGCCCGTCGGCGAGGCGGCCGGCGCCCCCGACGTCACCACCGAGGTCGACGTCCTCACCCCGGACGGCGGTGTCGCGACCGTCGAGGGCACGGTGACCGACGAGGGCGTGGCCGCGCCCGAGGCGCCCGCCGAGGACACCGCTGCACCCGAGGCGCCCACCGACCAGGCGCCCACCGCGACCGAGGCGCCGGCCGATGACACCCCCGGCGCACCGGCCCAGGCCGACCGGCAGGACACCGGTGTCGACGAGGCGCTCGGCAGCGAGGTCAGCGACGCCGACACCCGCCCCTCCACCGAGGGCGCTCCGGCCGGTGCCGACCACGAGGCGACCGGCCGCGGCGACGAGGTCGTCACCGCTGCGGGCGCGCAGGTCGACGACCAGGTCGGCGGGGGCGAGGACACGAGCGCCCCTGCCCCGACCGACGAGGCCACCACCGACCAGGCCACCACCGACCAGGCCACCGAAGAGGTGGTCGCCACCGACGAGGGCGGCGGCGAGGTGGCGGCCGCGACCGGCGACCGCACCGACGTCGACGAGTCGGCGACCACCGGCCAGGGCGAGGACACCACCGGCGCCGCGGCTGCCCGCACCGCTCCGATCGAGGGCTACGACACCTTCACCATCGCCCAGCTGCGCGGCCGGCTGCGCGGGTACCAGCTGGCCACCGTGGCGGACCT
>DASQXT010000524.1:0-6969 GCA_035639575.1 Geodermatophilus sp. | reverse complement strand
CGGCAGGAGCACGGTGATCGGCGTGTGCGCGGGGATCGCGTAGCGGCCGCCGATCACGGTGTCCTCGAACGGCGCCCGGGTGAAGCCCGGGGCGGTCGGCCAGAGCCGCAGCGACTCGTCGAGCACCTGGCGGACGTAGCGCAGCCGGTGCACCTGCTCGAACGTCGGCTGGGACGTGCGGCCCAGCACCTCGTCGACCTCGGCGCGGGCCCGCTGCAGGAACCGCGGGTTGGCCACCAGGTAGTACAGCGCGAACGACAGCAGGCCCGAGGTGGTCTCGTGCCCGGCGATCAGGAAGGTGATGCACTGCGCGCGGATGTTGCGGTCGGGCAGCCGCTCACCGTTGCGGTCCAGCCCCGTCAGCATCCGGCCGAGCAGGTCGGTGGTGTCGGCGGCGTCCCCCTGCGCCCGGCGCTCGGCGATGAGCCGGTCGACCAGGTCGTCCATGAACGCCTGGTCCTCCTCCATCTGCCGCTGGGCACGGATCTTCAGCCGGGTCTGGACCGGGAGCTGCCGCGCGCGGGCCTGGGACTCGGTCAGCGTGCGGATCATGGCGTCGACGAACGGGTGCGGGGTCTCCCGGTAGAAGGAGTTGAACCGGTAGCCGAAGCCGCACAGCGCGATGGTGTCGAGGGTCAGCCGGGTCATGTCGGCCGGGACGTCGACCTCCTCGCCGGGGTTGAGTCGCGACCACTTCTCCACGAGCTGCTCGGCGACGTCGAGCATCTTCGGCAGGTAGTCGCGCATCGCCTGCAGGCTGAACGGGCTCATCAGGATCTCGTGCGCCCGGTGCCACAGCGGGTCGTCGGTGTCGGAGGTGAACAGCCCGTTGTCGAGCGCGTCCTTCTTCAGGCTGGCCAGCCCGCCGCCGACCAGCTTGTCGAAGCGCGCGTCGTCGCAGACCTCCGCCACGAGCTCCGGTCCCGAGGCGATCAGCCGCGTCCCCCCGGGGACGGTCAGCCGGTAGAGCGGCCCGTACTCCTCCGCCATCCGCACGAGGCTCTCGAAGGGGCTGGCGGTGTCGATCTCGAGGACGTTGCCCAGCACCGGCACGCCGCGGGGGCCGGGGATCTCGTCGAGGGCGGTGGTCGCGGTCATGACGGGTCTCCTGTCGGCCGGCGCACCAGCAGCAGGACGCTGACCAGCAGCACCCACGCGGGGAACACCAGCAGGATCACGGGGTGGAAGGTGGTGCTCGCCAGGAGGACGGCGGCGAGCCCGTAGCTGACCAGGACGGCCGGACGCGGGAGCACGCCGGCGGCCCGCGCGAGACCGGTGGTCGTGAGCATGTACATCCCGGCCGCCCGCACCGCGTACACGAACACGAGCGTGTAGCCCGTCGCCGTCAGTCCGCGGGTGACGTCGGGGGACAGGGGCGGGGCGTCGGAGAACCGGACCACCAGGGCCGCCGCGCCGGAGGCGGCGGCCCCCGCGAACAGCAGCGCGACGAAGAGCACGCAGGCGGCCAGGTGCAGCCAGTGGGCGACGTCGGTCCACGACCCCGGACGCCGCACCTGCAACAGCGTGCGTGTGGCGATCATGTGCCAGAGGGCCGCGATGCCGGCGAACGGCACCAGGTAGAGCCCGACCGCCACCATCGCGTCGCCGCCGCCGGCGTAGAAGGCCGCGTACTCGGCGTCCGAGGCGGTCAGCCCCGGGACGCGGCCGAGCAGGAGCACCGCGGTCACGAGCAGCAGGGCGAAGGCGGTGCCCGACCAACCGGCCCGCCGCGCGTGCGCGGCCACCAGAGCCGCGGCGCCGCCGTCCGCGACCGTGCGGCCGGGCGGAGCCGGCCTCGTGCGTGTGGGGACCCGCATGGTGGCCTCCCGCGGCCGCCGGCCCCGTGCCGGTGAGGTGGTCCCGCGTCCGGGCCGGAGCGGGACCGGGCCTTGCTACACCCGCCGGGAGGCGAGGGGCAACGACCCGCCCACCGGGCTCCCCGTGCGGCGGCCGGTCGCTCACAGCCGTGGCAGCGGCCTCACGCGGGGTGAGCCAACCGTCTCGCACCGTTCCGGTACGCCGGATCGTCGGATCACACCCGGCCGCGACGACGAGGGGGTGTCCGGCCCGTGATCGGGCCGGACACCCCCTGGTGTCGGGTGCTGCGTCAGTGCAGCGAGGACTGCGCCAGCTTGCGCTGCGCGTCGCCGGCGTCGCGCTCGCCGGGGCCGGCGTTGGTGGCGTCGGCCGGCAGGTTGTCGTCGCTGGAGCCGCCGCCGTGGCCGTCGTCGTCGAGCATGGTGGCCTCGTCGAACGGGCTCTCCCCCGACAGCGCCGCCGAGAGCCGCTCCCGGTCGAGCTCCTTGGTCCAGGTGGCGATCAGCACGGTGGCGATCGCGTTGCCCGCGAAGTTGGTCACCGCCCGGGCCTCGGACATGAACCGGTCGATCCCGACGATGAGGCCGACGCCGTCGAGCAGCTCCGGACGGTGGGCCGAGAGCCCGCCGGCGAGGGTGGCCAGCCCGGCGCCGGTGACGCCAGCGGCACCCTTCGAGGCGATGATCATGAAGACCAGCAGGCCGATCTGCTCGCCCACGGACAGCGGGTCGCCCAGCGCCTCGGCGATGAACAGCGAGGCCATCGTCAGGTAGATCGCCGTGCCGTCGAGGTTGAAGGAGTACCCGGTCGGCACGACGATCCCGGCGACCGGCTGGCTCACGCCGGCGTGCTCCATCTTGGCGATCAGCCGCGGCAGGGCGGTCTCCGACGACGAGGTCGAGAAGATCAGGAGGAACTCACGGGCGAGGTAGCGCAGCAGGCTGAAGACGTTCACCTTCGACACGACCCGCAGCAGCGATCCGAGGACGACGATCACGAACAGCCCGCAGGTCACGTAGAAGCCCAGCATGAGGACCGCGAGGCTCTTCAGGGCGTCGATCCCCGTCTCGCCGACGACGGCGGCGATCGCCCCGAACGCGCCGATCGGTGCCAGCCACATGACCATCGCGAGGATCCGGAACACCAGCTTCTGCAGGTACCCCACGGCGCGCAGGACCGGCTCGCCGGAGCGCCCCAGGGACTGGATGGCGAAGCCGACCAGCAGGGCCACCAGCAGCGCCTGCAGGACCGAGCCCTCGGTCAGCGCCGACAGCAGCGTCGTCGGGATCAGCCCGATCAGGAACCCCGTCGTCCCGCCGCCTCCCTCAGCGGTCGACGCCAGTTCCGCGCCCTGCCCCCGCAGCTCGTCGGAGAGCTGCAGCCCGTCGCCGGGGTGCAGGATGTTGCCCACGATCAGGCCGATCGTCAGGGCGACGGTCGACATGAGCAGGAAGTAGCCGAGCGCGAGCCCACCGATGCGGCCCACCTTGGCCGCCTGCCGGATGGCGCCGATGCCGAGGACGATCGTGCAGAAGATCACCGGGCCGATGAGCATCTTGATCAGCCCGACGAAGGCCGTGCCCAGCCACTTGAGGCCGGTGGCGAACTCGGGGAAGGCGAAGCCGACCGCGATACCGGCGAGCACGGCGCCGATGACGGCGAGGTAGAGCCAGTGCGTACGGTCCCGCCGCTTCGTGGGCGGCGGCGCGTCGGCGGCGGTGCCTGAGGCCATGACTGCTCCTGGGGGTGCGGGGGATCGGTCGACCCGGAGTGGGCCGCTGCACAAACGGTGCGGGTACCCGGTGACCGCCGTCACGCATTCGTTCATTGCGTACACGCCGGTCACGGCGCGGGCCCGCACGCGGGACACTCGCGGGCGTGCGCGTCCCCGCCTTCCTCTCGCACCGCCGCCGGGGCGACGCGAGCCTGGCCCGGCGCCTGCTCCTCCTGCAGGCGCTGGTCGTGGTGGTCGTCGTCCTGACCATGACCGCCGTCGCCTACCTCGAGGCCCGTCAGGCGGTGCGCCGGGCGGCCGCGGAGGAGACCACGGCGATCGTCGCCAGTCTCGCCGACTCCCCGCTGGTCCGCTCGGCGGTGACCGGGCCGGACCCGACGGCGGTGCTGCAGCCCTACGTCGAGCAGGTCCGGGCCGACACCGGGACGTCGTTCATCACGGTCCTGGCGCCCGACCGCACCCGGTACACGCACCCCGACCCGGGCGAGATCGGCAAGCCGTTCATCGGCACGATCGGCCCCGCGCTGGCCGGGAGGACCTTCACCGAGACCTACACCGGCACGCTGGGCCCCTCGGTGCGCGCCACCGGCCCGGTGTTCGGCGACGACGGCGACGTGGTGGCCGTGGTGTCGGCCGGGGTCACCGTCGAGGCGATCGGGCAGGACCTCGCCGCCGCCGTCCCCGGCATCCTCGGGACGGCGGCCGCGACGCTGACCGTCGGCGCGCTGGGCAGCGCGGCGCTGTCCCGGCGGCTGCGGCGGCAGACCCACGGGCTGTCCCCGGCGCAGCTGGCGCGGATGGTCGACTACCACCACGCCGTGCTGCACGCCGTCCGCGAGGGCCTGCTCCTGGTGGACGACGAGCAGCGGGTGCAGCTGGTCAACGACGAGGCGCGGCGGCTGCTCGGGCTGACCGACGACCCCACCGGCCGGCACGTCGGCGAGCTCGGGCTGCCCCCGGAGCTGACCGCTGCGCTGGGGCAGCAGCGCACCGCCGTCGACGAGGTGCACGTGACCGGCACCCGGGTGCTGGTGGTCAACCAGGCCCCGCCGCGGCCGGAGGGCCGCTCGGCCGGCACCGTGGTCACCCTGCGCGACCACACCGAGCTGCAGGCGCTGACCGGCGAGCTGGACAGCGTGCGCTCCTTCGCCGAGTCGCTGCGCGCCCAGGCGCACGAGGCGGCCAACCGGCTGCACACCACCGTGTCGCTGGTCGAGCTCGGCCGCACCCAGGAGGCGATCGACTTCGCCACCGCCCAGCTGGCCGCCGCCCAGCAGCTCACCGACCGGGTGGTCGACGCCGTCGGCGACCCGGTGCTGGCGGCTCTGCTGCTGGGCAAGGCCGCGACCGCTCACGAGCGCGGCGTCCTGCTGGAGGTCGACCCGACGACGGCCGTGGGGGAGACCGGCATCCCCGGCGGCGACCTGGTCACGATCGTCGGGAATCTGCTGGACAACGCGATCGACGCCGCGCTGACCGGCGACCCGCCGCGTGAGGTGCAGTTCGCCGCCGAGGTCGACGGCGGGCGGCTGGAGATCCGGGTCGAGGACACCGGCCCCGGCGTCCGCGAGGAGGACCTGCCGCGGGTGTTCGAGCGCGGCTGGAGCACCAAGGAGACGACCGCCGCGCCCACCGGGCTCGGTCGCGGGCTGGGCCTGGCGCTGGTCGCCCAGGCCGTCGCCCGGCACGGCGGCACGCTCACCGTGCGGCCCGGCCCCGGGGCGCTGTTCACCGTCTCCCTGCCGGTCGGCGTCCCGGCGGTGTCCCGGTGATCCGCGTGCTGGTCGTCGAGGACGAGCCGGTCGCCGCCGAGGCGCACCGCGCCTACGTCGACCGGACGCCGGGCTTCACCACCGCGGCGGTCGCCGGCACCGGGGCCGCGGCCCTCACCGCCCTGGCCCGCCAGCCGGTCGACCTGGTGCTGCTGGACATGAACCTGCCCGACGGCCACGGCATCGACCTGTGCCGGCGGATCCGCGGCGCCGGCGCCCAGGTCGACGTCCTCGCCGTCACCTCGGCGCGGGAGCTGGCCACGGTGCGCGCCGCGGCCGCCCACGGCGTCGTCGGCTACCTGCTCAAGCCGTTCACCTACCCGGCGCTGCGCGACCGGCTGGCCGCGTACGCCGAGTACCACGCGCGGCTGCACGCCGGCGGGGACGCCGCCGGGCAGGACGACGTCGACCGCGTGCTCGGCGGAGTGCGCCCCAGCCGGGCGGCGCCGCTGCCCAAGGGGATGGGCCGGGAGACCCTCGACGCCGTCGTGGCCGCGGTGCGCGCCGCCGGCGAGGGGCTGTCGGCCGCGGAGACCGCCGAGCTGATCGGGGCCTCGCGGATCACCGCCCGCCGCTACCTCGAGTACCTCGCCGACACCGGGCTGGTCGACCGGGCGCCGCGCTACGGCGGCGCCGGCCGCCCCGAGTTGGAGTACCGCTGGCGCTGAGCCGCGGCACCCGAGGAGCGGTAGCGTGGAACCGAGCGGCGGGCGGGCCCCGCGCTCCTCGTGCGTCACTCCCGCGGCGTACCCGAGCACCGGCCCCGGCTCCCGGGGTCCTGGAGCCGAGGTCGTCCAGCCGCTCCGGGTGGACGACCGGAGGTCGACGCCATGACGGGTGACGAGCTGCCGAGCTCCCTGGACCCGGTCGAGGCCCTGGAGCGCCTGGGCCGCCTGCGCCTGCGCGAGCACGGCATGAGGTCGCTGCTGCAGACGGTGGCCGAGCTGGCCGAGCAGGTCATGCCCGGCGACCCGGAGGTGTCGGTGTCCCTGCTGATCAACGACAGGCCGAGCTCGCCGGTGTTCACCGGGGAGCTGGCGCGCGCCTGCGACGAGAGCCAGTACGGCCGCGGCTACGGACCCTGCCTGCACGCTGCCGGCACCGGCGAGGTGGTCGAGATCGCCGACGCACGGGCGGAGACGCGGTGGCGGGACTACACGGCGTACGCCGTCGAGCACGGCGCCCTCAGCTCGCTGTCGGTCCCGCTGCCGATCACCGAGGGCATCGCCGGGGCGGTGAACGTCTACGCCCGCAAGCCGCACGCCTTCGACGACGACAGTCGTGCGGTCGCCGTCCGGTTCGCCGAGCACGCCGCCGTGGTCGCCGCGAACACGTACGCCTACGAGGAGGCCCGCGAACTGGCCGAGCACCTCGAGCGCCGAGCGGAGTCGCGAGCGGTCGTCGAGCGGGCCACGGGCATGCTCATGGAGCGCCACGGGTTCACCGTGGAGCAGGCGCAGCAGGCCCTGGCCCGGGTGGCGCGGTATGCCGACACCCGGGTCAGGGACGTCGCGGCCGGTCTCGTGCGGACCGGCGAGCTCCCGACGGACGGGGGTCCGGTGGCCGACCTGCTCGGGAGCACGGGTCCCTGACTGCCGCGGGGTGGCGGGTGTGCGATCCCGGTGGTCCCAGCACCCGTCGGCA
>DASQXT010000523.1:0-5567 GCA_035639575.1 Geodermatophilus sp. | reverse complement strand
GACGAACTGGCGGATGGTCCGGCCGCGGCTGATCCGCGCGATGAACAGCCCGACGAACGGCGTCCAGCTGATCCACCAGGCCCAGTAGAAGACCGTCCAGCCGCGCAGCCAGGTGGCCATGGCGTCGCCGCCGGTGGCCTCGGTGCGCGCGGCCATCCGGCCCAGCTCGGAGAAGTAGGTGCCGATCGTGGTGGGCACCAGGTTCAGGATCAGCACGGTCGGGCCGACGACGAACACGAACACCGCCAGGACGACGGCCAGCACCATGTTCGTGTTGGCGAGCCACTGGATCCCGCGCTCGATGCCGGAGACGGCGGAGGCGACGAAGGCCGCCGTCAGCACCGCGATGACGAGCACGAGCAGGCCGTTGCCGGCGTCGCCGACCCAGCCGAGGATCTGCACGCCGCTGCCGATCTGCAGCGCGCCGAGCCCGAGCGAGGCGGCCGAGCCGAACAGCGTGGCGAAGATGGCCAGGACGTCGATGGTCTTCCCGGCCCAGCCCTCGGTGCGGCGCCGCCCGAACAGCGGGGCGAACGCGGAGCTGATCAGCTGCCGCCGGCCGCGCCGGAAGGTGCCGTAGGCGATCGCCAGGCCGACGACGGCGTAGATGGCCCACGGGTGCAGCGACCAGTGGAACATCGTCGTCGCCATGGCGGTCTGCAGCGCCTCGGGCGTCTCGGCCTCGACGGTGCCGGGCGGGGGCGAGACGTAGTGCGACAGCGGCTCGCTGACGCCGAAGAACATCAGTCCGATGCCCATGCCGGCGCTGAACATCATCGCGACCCAGGAGACGGTGCGGAACTCCGGCGCCTCGTCGTCGCGGCCCAGCGGGATCCGCCCGTACTTCCCCGCCGCCAGCCAGAGCACGAAGACGACGAACGCCGAGGCGAGCAGGACGAACAGCCAACCGAGGTTGGTCTCCACCCACTCGAGGGCGGTGGCGCTGGCCGATCCCAGGCCCGCCGGGGTGGCGAAGCCCCAGCCGACGAAGGCCAGGGCCACGACGGCGGAGACCCCGAAGACGACCCGGTCCAGCGACCCGCCGTGGTCGGCCGGCGACGGCGGCGGCTCGGCGACGGCGGGGTGGGGCTCTCCGGCCCCGGACGGTCGGGGGTGTGCAGGTGTGGTGGTCACAGGTGTGCGTGGCGCCGGTCTCGGCGCACCTCCCTCTCTCGTTCGACGACATGTCGCCGGCGGCAGCAGGGACGCCGGTGGCAACCCGTCCACGGTAGAGACGTCGTGCGACGGGTGCGGGTCCGCTCTCGGCTGGGCGGGACCTCTCGGGAGGACGACCGGGGGCTGTGTGCCCGCCCCGGGGACCGGGCACACACCCGGCAGCGAGGCGTCCGTCCGGCCGGGACGGCGGGCGCCGTGACAGGGGGAGGTCCCGACCGTGAGTGAGCCGCGTCCACCCTGGTCGGCGCGCCGTCGGAGGCTGCTGCTGTGGCTGGCGGTCGGAGCGGTCCTCGGGGGCCTGGGCGCCGTCGGCCTGCCGAACGAGTTCGGGGTGACGGCGGGCTCCGTAGCCGTCCTCTGCGCCTTCCTCCTCGTGGTCGCGATGGTGGTGTTCATCACCGTGCCCGGGCCCGACACCACGGGCACCCTGTTGCGCACGCCACCCCTGGCGGGGGCGGTGCTCGTGGTCGCCGTCCTCCTGGTGATGGCCAACCCGACCGGGTCGTCACTGCGCTGGCTGTGGGTGGTCGCCGCGGTCCTGGCCGCCGGGTGGACGGCGTTCGCCGTGTGGGAGACCCGCCGCTCGGGCGGCTGACCGCGGCGGCAGACTCGGCTCCCGTGACCGCCGACCTGCCCACCGCCCTCTACCTGCCCGACGGCGACGGCTTCGTCGCCACCGACCTCACCATCGGGCCGTGGGACCCGGGGCTGCAGCACGCGGGGCCGGTCGCGGCCCTGCTGGCCCGCGAGGCCGAGCGGGTCACCGGGATCCCCGACGGGCAGACCGTGCGGCTGGCCTTCGACATCCTCGCGCCGGTGCCGGTGGGCCCGGTGCAGGTCAGCGCCCGGCTGCTGCGGCCGGGACGGCGGATCGAGCTGGTGGAGGCGGTGCTCACCGCGGGCACCTCGCCTGCCGACCGCGAGCGGCCGCTGATGCGGCTGACCGCCTGGCGGATGCGCAGCTCCGCGGTGGAGGGGACGCCGCAGGACGACGTCCCGCTGCCCGGGCCGGAGGAGAGCCGCCCGGAGACGGCGGCCTTCTTCACCACCGACGTCGCCTACCACCGGGCGCTGGACTGGCGCTTCGTGCACGGCTCGTTCAACGCGCCCGGTCCGGCGGCCGCGTGGACCCGGGCGCTGTGCACCCTGGTCGAGGGCGAGCCGATGAGCCCGCTGCAGCACCTGCTGGTGATGACCGACGCGGCCAGCGGCATCTCCGCCGTCCTGGACTGGCAGCGGGCCACCTTCGCCAACGTCGACCTCACCGTCGCCCTGGTGCGCCCGCCGGCCGGGGAGTGGCTGGGCGTCGACGCCGCCACCACGATCGGGCCGGCCGGCGCCGGGCAGTGCTTCGCCGACCTCCACGACGCCACCGGCCGGATC
This sequence comes from Geodermatophilus sp., assembly GCA_035639575.1. Taxonomy (GTDB): domain Bacteria; phylum Actinomycetota; class Actinomycetes; order Mycobacteriales; family Geodermatophilaceae; genus Geodermatophilus. The sequence goes on along the minus strand of DASQXT010000523.1, from coordinate 3,008 downwards.
GGCCGCTCGGCGCAGGCCCTGTTCGTCGCGCCGCGCTGACCGCTGCTGGCGCTGCCGGGGTCCGTTGGGAAGGCTGGAGCGCGATGGCACTGCTCGATCCACTGCTGACCTGGCTCGCCGGGCGTGGGCTGCCCATCGCCCTCATCGTCCTGGGGTCGGTGCTGCTGGCCCGGTTCGTCGCCTGGACCGGCGAGAAGATCACCGACCGCATCGACGCCCGCGCGACCGGCGGCGACGCCCTGGTGCGCTCCGAGGCCGCCAAGCACCGGCACTCGCTGACCCAGGTGATCACCTGGACGCTCGTCGTGCTCATCTACGCGATCGCCGTCTTCGCCGTCCTGGACCAGGCGGGCATCCCGATCGGCGGGCTGGTGGCGCCGGCGACCGTGCTGGGCGTCGGGCTGGGCTTCGGCGCGCAGCGGGTCGTCGGCGACGTGCTGGCGGGCTTCTTCATCATCACCGAGCGGCAGTACGGCTTCGGCGACGTCGTCTCCATCACGGTGGTCGGCGGCGGCGACCCGGCCGAGGGCACGATCGAGGACGTCACGCTGCGGGTCACCCGGCTGCGCTCCTCCAACGGGGAGGTGGTCACCCTGCCCAACGGGCAGATCGTGAAGGTCGTCAACCTCTCCCGCGACTGGGCGCGCGCGGTCGTCGACGTGCCGGTGCCGACGACGGTGGACGTCAGCCGGGTCAACGACATCCTCAAGGAGGTCGGCGCGGAGGCCTTCCGCGACCAGCGGCTGCGCCCGCTGCTGCTCGACCCGCCCAGCGTGATGGGCGTCGAGACCCTCGACCTCGAGCAGGTCAACGTCCGGATGGTGGCCCGCACGCTGCCCGGCAAGCAGTTCGAGGTCGGCCGCGACCTGCGCGCCCGCGTCGTCCAGGCCTTCCGGCGGGCCGGCCTCAACGTCCCGGCGCCTCCGGCGGGCGCGCCGACCGGTGGGCTCGCCCCCTCCTCGGACGGCGCCCGGTGACCACCCCGGAGACCGATGGCCCCGGCGAGCCGACCCGCGAGCCGTCGGTGAGCACCGCGCCGCCACCCGCGCCGCGCCGCTGGTGGACGGCGGTGCCGCACCACCTCGGCCGCGCCCGCACCTCGACCGTCGTCCTGGCGCTGCTGTTCGTCGGGCTCTACGTGCTCTACCTCCAGGTCCGCCCGCCGGACCCGTCCGTCGGGCCGACGTCGGGGTCCACGGTGCAGGCGCCGGTGACGTCGGCTCCGGCGACTCCCGGACCCGCGGAGCCGACGCAGACCGCCGGACCCACCACGACCGCCCCGACGACGACCCCCACCCCGGGACCCACGACCGCCCCGTCGCCGACGGAGGAGAGCGGGCCGGCCGGGGAGTCGACGGGACAGCCGCCGACGGCCACGGAGCAGACGACCCCGCAGGCCCCGGCCACGGGGACCCCGGCTCCGCAGCCGCCGACGACGGCGGCCTCCCCGACGCCGTGACCGGAGCCACGGCCGCACCGTGTGGGCACCCTGGCCGTGCCGTGCCGGGCGCGCACAGGCAGGATCGGCATCCCGTGCCTCGTCGACCGCGAGGCCCCGTGGAGGGAGAACCCGTGGTTGACCGATCCCTGACCCGGCGTGGACGGGCCGCCGTCGCGGCCGCCGCCGGCCTCACCCTCGTCCTCGCCGGCTGCGGGGGCGACTCCGGCGACACCGGCGCCGGCGGGAGCACCGGCGCGGGGGGCGCGGCCACCAGCGAGCCGCTGCCGAGCGTCGCGGCCGACGACGCGCTCGCCGCGCGGGTCCCCCCGGCCGTCGCCGAGGACGGGGTGATCACCGTGGGCAGCGACAGCACGTACGCACCCAGCGAGTTCCTCGCCGAGGACGGCCAGACGATCATCGGCTTCGACGTCGACCTGTTCGAGCTCGTCGCGCAGAAGCTGGGCCTGGACGCGCAGTTCGAGACCGCGCCGTTCGACTCGATCATCGCCGGCGTGGGCTCGGGCCGGTACGAGGTGGGCGTCTCCTCGTTCACCATCAACCCCGAGCGCCTCCAGCAGGCCACCATGGTCAGCTACTTCGACGCCGGCACCCAGTGGGCCACCCGCGCCGGCAACCCCGACGGCGTGGACCCCGAGAAGGCCTGCGGGCTGTCCATCGCCGTGCAGCGCGGCACCGTGCAGGTCGACGACATCACCGCCCGCTCCCAGGCGTGCGAGACCGCCGGGCAGGAACCGATCACCATCGACCAGTACGACGCGCAGAGCGACGCCACGGCCGCGGTCGTCTCCGGCCGCGACGCCGCCGTCCTCGCCGACTCGCCGGTCATGGCCTACGCCGTCACGCAGACCAACGGGCAGCTGGAGCTCCTCGGCGACATCTACGACTCGGCGCCCTACGGCTACGTGCTCCCCAAGGACCAGACCGACTTCGCGCAGGCGATCCGCGACGCCGTGCAGGCGCTGATCGACGACGGCACCTACACCCAGGTCCTCGAGCGGTGGGGCGTGCAGGACGGCGCCATCGACGACCCGACGGTCGACCCCACCGTCGGCTGACCCGGAGGACTCCCCACCATGGCCGCGGAGGCTCCCGACACGACGGCCCGGCCGGCACCGCCCGAGCAGATCCGCGCGGTGCCGGTCCGGCACCCGGGCCGATGGGTCGCCGCCGCCGTCATCGCCGTGCTGGCGGCCATGTTCGTCCACATGCTGGCCACCAACCCGGTGTTCCAGTGGGGCTTCATGCTCGACAACATGTTCACCCCCGCGGTGCTCCGCGGGGCGCGGACCACGCTGGCGATGACGGTCGCGGCCATGGTGCTGGGCGTGCTGCTCGGCATCGTCCTGGCGGTGATGCGGCTGTCGCCCAACCCGGTCGTCTCGGGTGCGGCGTGGACCTACATCTGGTTCTTCCGCGCGATCCCCCGCATCGTGCTGCTGTTCTTCATCGCCAACCTCGGCGCGCTGTACGCCCGCTACGAGTTCGGCTTCCCGTTCGACCGGCAGCTCATGGACCTGCTCGGGTTCCAGGCCGACTGGCGGTTGTT
>DASQXT010000522.1:0-7587 GCA_035639575.1 Geodermatophilus sp. | reverse complement strand
TAGGTCGCTACCTGGCCCACGACCGGCAGACTCTCCATGTTGAGGTGACCGCTGGCGCCGTGGTACCGCTCACCGGCGGCGGTCACATGGGTGCGCCCCATGCCGTCGCCCAGCAGGTAGATCACGTTCTTGATGCGGCCTTGGTCGTTCCCGGCTGCCGCCGGTGCGATGGCCGCCATGCTGCTGCCCGCGACGGCTGCCGCCACCACCACGGCCGCGCCCAGGCGCGCTCGTGCTCTCATGCGTCTTCCCCCAAGGAGTGCGGGACGTCCTCGTGGCGCCCCGGGCGGACGCTAGGTCGGGGTCGGCAACCGGATGTGTGCGGAGGCTTACGGTCAGCCATCCACTCCATGAACGGATGCCGCTCGTCCTCAGTCGTCTGCGGCAGGGCCTGCGCCGGGGAGCGGCACGGCGTCGTGCGGCGGGGAGGCAGGCAGGGCGCCGTCCCGGAGGTGGTCGGCGTCGTTGAACGAGACCAGCGTCCACTCCGGCTCGCCGGCCGGTGTGCGCCGGTGTCGCCAGTGCGTGAGGCTGGTGTTCAGCGGTGCGCAGTCCACCCGGTTCCCGCTCGCGCCCAGGCCGAACGCCAGCGCGAACGACGCCTCCACGACCCCCGCGTGGCACACCGCCACCACCGTCTCGTCCCGGTACCTCGCGACGAGACGGGACAGCGCGCCACCCGCGCGGGCCAGGAACGTCGCCCAGCTCTCGCCACCCGGGGAGAACACCCGGTAGGGGTCCGGCATCCCCGGCGGCTCCTCCCCGGCGCGGTACCTCGCCCGCCACTGCTCCACGGTCAGCCCGTCGGCCTCCCCGGGACGCAGCTCGTGCAGCCCGTCGTCACGCAGCACCGGCAGGCCGAGCGCCCGCGCGACGTACTCGGCGGTCTGCAGCGCCCGCGGGAGAGTGCTGGAGACGAGCCGGTCGGCCCTCATCCCCCGCTCCACCAGCCGCTCCTGCAGCAGGCGGGCCTGCTCCCTCCCCCGCGGCGTCAGGCCCCTGTCGCCACGCATGCCGCCGATCACCGGCTCGACGTTGGCCACGGCCTCGCCGTGCCGCACCAGGAACAGGTCCGTCGCCACCCGGTCCTCCCTCAGAGGCTCCCGCGGCCCCGCCGCGACAGCGTTCCGCACAGTCCAGTGCGCTGCCACGGCAGGCGGCGCCGGATCCCGCCGCCCGCGCCGTCCCCGCCGGCCGCCGTCCTCACGTGGGGCCACCTCCGTGCCTGCAGCGGCCGATCAGTCGGCCACGCCCGTGCGCCGGAAGCGCTGGAGGGGACCTCCATGCCCTACGGTGCGGCCCCACCTCTGCTCACCGACCGGCTCGTTGGAGTGTGGGATGCCCGCTGACCTGGAGGAACTCGAGCCGAATCCGCTCGGCTTCCACGCGTGCCCTGCGTGCGTGTACCGGACGTCGGGCACACCGGCCATCTGCTTCCCGTGTGCCACCGCCGGTGGCCCGGTGGTCAGCGGCCCGAGGTGCGCTCTGTGCGGTCAGCCGCTCGACGGACGGGGTCTCTGCCCGAACCGGGTGTGCACCCTCGACGACCCGTTCTTCGCCCGCATCCACACCGTCTGCGACCGGCCGGAGGAGATGTGGGACGCGGTCATGAGCTACAAGTACGGCGAGGACCGCTCGTGGGCTGACGTCCTCGGGCGGATCCTCGTCGGTTTCCTCGACGAACGCCGGGAGGACTTCGAGCGCTACGACGTCATCACGACCGGTGCGATCTACGTCGGCCCGCGAGCACAGCGGCTGTGGGACTACCTCTCGCTGATCCTCGACGCGGCCGCCCGCCAGGGGCCCCACTGGCCCTTCGCGCCCGGGCTCATCGCCAAGTCCGGACCGACGGCACGGTTCCTCGGCATCAGCCCGCAGGCCCGTCAGCGCATCGCCGAGGGTGAGCTGCGTGCCGCCCTGTCCGTCCCGGCACCGGCCCGGATCGTCGGCCGGCGGGTCCTGGTCTTCGACGACGTCTACTCCGAGGGCTTCTCCCTGCGGGAGATGGCCCGCGTCCTCCTGGCGGCCGGCGCCACCGAGGTGGCGGGCCTCGTGCTCACCCGCCGCAAGGGCGGCTGACACCGCCTGCGGGGCCTCTCCTCGGAGGGGCGCGGCCGTCGACGACCGATCGGCCCCAGCCGCAGCGCGCGCCGTCCGGGTGCGAGCGGACGACGCTCAGTTGCGTGGGGCGGCGCGGTAGGCGCCGGCCGTGCCGCGCTCCCCTGCCGGGCGGTGCGCCCGGGCCTGCTCGAGCTTCTCCTGGCGGCGCGCGAAGACGACCGTCCCGACCAGGAAGAGCCCGGAGAGGATCAGCACCACGGCGGTGAACGCGTTCACGAACGGCACGTGCACGCCGGCCAGGGCCAGCGCGCCGAGCGCGACCAGCACCAGCGCGGCCAGCAGCGCCCCCGCGGCGCGCCACGGGCTCTTGGCGACCTCCTCGACGCCCTCCTGCGCCTTGTCCTTGGCGTAGTCCAGCGGCTTCTTCGCCCAGGAGAAGCGCGTGGCCAGCACCGCGAGGCCGGCGGCGACCAGCACGAAGCCGGGACCGGGCAGCACGAGCAGCGCGATGCCGGCGAGGGTCAGCAAGCCACCGAGGACGGCGACGACAACGGTCTTCACGGTTGGGTGGTGCCCAACCCATCGAGGTGTCATGCGGCTCCGTCCAGGTCCCGTGTCACCCTCCGGCGGGCGTGGACCTCACCCCGTGGAGTCACCGTGGACGGGGAGGGGTTCAGCCCGGCTCGCGGCCTTCCGTCTCGGTGGCACAGGCACAGGGATGTGCACGTCCACCAGGAGGTAGCAAGAGATGAGAAGTCCGGCAGGAGGTCGCTGCCCGAGGGGCAGTGCCTCGCGAGGAGTGTCATGGGGTGATCTCCCATGACCGCGCGCTGTCTGGCCACGGTGACCCTGGCCACCGCGATCGGGGTGGGGATGGCCGGACCGGCCGTGGCGGCGCAGCCGGCCCCGGGGTCGGCCGCGCCGGTCGACGTCATCGTCCGGGAACTGCCCGGTGCGGGGAACCAGGCCGAGCGGGCCGTGGCGGCCTTCGGCGGCACCGTGGGCCGGCACCTGGGCATCATCGACGCCTTCACCGCGTCGGTGCCCGGGGACCGGCTCGGCGCGCTGCGGGCGACCCCTGGCGTCTCGGACGTGACCGAGGACGCCGGCCTGGAGCTCTCCAGCAACGAGGTCGCGGACCAGGCCGCTCAGACCGGCTCGCTGTACACCGTCGCCAACCAGGTCACAGGGGCCTCGGCGATGTGGGACGCGGGATACACCGGCCAGGGCATCGACGTCGCGGTCATCGACTCGGGCGTCGTCCCGGTCAAGGGCCTGGACGACCCCGGGAAGGTCGTCTACGGCCCGGACCTGACGCTGGAGACCAACGGCTCCGCCAAGCAGAAGGACACCTACGGCCACGGGACCCACATGTCCGGCATCATCGCCGGCCGGGACCTCGAGGCGAAGGGCACGAGGACGTCCGGGGACACGACGAACTTCGTCGGCATGGCCCCGGACGCCCGGATCGTCAGCGTCAAGGTCGCGGACGCCAAGGGGCAGACGGACGTCTCGCAGGCGATCGCCGCCATCGACTGGGTGGTCCAGAACCGCAACAAGAACGGCCTGAACATCCGGGTGCTGAACATGTCGTTCGGCACCGACGGTGTCCAGGACTACGTGCTGGACCCGCTGGCGTTCGCCGCTGAGCAGGCCTGGCACAAGGGCATCGTCGTCGTCGTCGCCGTCGGCAACGAGGGCTTCGGGACCGGCAAGGTGAACAACCCCGCCTACGACCCGTACCTCATCGCGGTCGGCAGCAACACCGCCAACGGCACGGCCACCACGGCCGACGACGTCGTGTCCTCGTTCTCGAACGACGGTGACGGCACCCGCAACCCGGACGTGGTGGCCCCCGGTGACCACGTGGTCAGCCTGCGCAGCCCCGGGTCCTACCTGGACAGGACCTACCCGCAGGCCCGGATCGGTGAGCGGCTGTTCCGCGGGAGCGGCACCTCCCAGGCCGCCGCGGTCGTCTCCGGTGCGGCCGCCCTGCTGGTCCAGCAGCGGCCGACCGCCACCCCGGACCAGATCAAGGCGCTGCTGATGGGGACCGCGAACGCGATCCCGAACGCCACCGCGGCGCAGCAGGGCTCCGGTCTGATCGACCTGGCCGAGGCCCGGACGGCACCCACCCCGAACGCCGTGCAGCGGTTCACGGTGTCGACGGGTCTGGGTTCGCTGGAGCTCGCACGCGGGTCGGTGCACGTGACGGTGGGCACCCGGCAGGTCCGCGGTGAGGTCGACGTCCGCGGCCGGGCGTTCGACGTCCGCACGTGGGCGAGCGGCCTGCGCAACGGCACCAACTGGTCGGGCATGTCCTGGTCCGGGATGAGCTGGTCGGGCATGTCGTGGTCGGGCATGTCCTGGTCCGGGATGAGCTGGTCCGGCATGTCCTGGTCGGGCATGTCCTGGTCGGGCATGTCGTGGTCGGGCATGTCCTGGTCCGGCACGGACTGGGCCTGAGGAGGTGACGACGATGGCGAACGGCGCCCGTGCGCGACTCCGGTTGACCACCTCCCAGCGGATCTGGCTGCTGGCAGCAGGCGTGGCTGCGGCCGCGGTGGCGTTGTTCGCCGTCGTCGTCGCTCCCCTCCCCGGCCCCGCGGCCGTGCCGGCCATCCCCTGGCCGGCATGGGTCCTGGCTTTCGCGGTGAGCGAGGCCCTCGTGGTGCACGTGCACCTCGAGCGGGACTCGCACACCTTCTCCCTCAGCGACCTGGTGCTGGCCGCGGGCATGTGCCTCGCCGCACCCGCCCACGTGGTCAGCGCCCATGTGCTCGGCACCGGGCTCAGCCTCGTGGTGCACCGCCGGCAACGCGGCATGAAGCTGGCCTTCAACGTCGCCCAGTTCGCCCTCTCGGGGTCCCTGGCGCTCGTCGCCCACGCCGCCGTCGCCGACCCCTCCCCCGGCGTGGGTCACCGGGACTGGCTCGCCGTCCTCGTCGGCGTCCTGGTCTGCACGTTGACTGCCGACCTCTGCATCCTGCTGGCGATCAGCCTCTCCTCGGGCCGGCCGGACGCCCGGTCCTTCCTGGAGATGCTGGCCCTCTCCCTGCCGTTCACGTTGGGGTCGGCCGCCGTCGGCTTGGCCCTCGCGCGCACCGCGGTGACCGACCCGGCGGCCATGGCACTGCTCGCGCTGCCGATGCTGTTGATCATCGTGGCCTACCGCGCCTACACCCGGGCCCGGGAACAGCAGGCCAACCTCCGCCTCCTGCACGAGGTGACCTCGCGGCTCCACCAGAGCGGGGACCTCACTGCCGGGCTGACCGACTTCCTCACCGCGGTGCGCAGCGCCTTCCACGCCGGTGGCGCCGACCTCGTCCTCCTCGGGGAGGACGAGGCGCAGGTGAGCCTGAGCCGCAGCCAGCACGACGCGGACCCCCTGGTCCTCGCTCCGCTCGACGACGCGACCGACGCCCGGCGACTGATCCGGCTGACCACCCTGTCGGGGACGCTGAGCACGCGCACCGGCACCCGCGAGGGCGCCCCGCTGGACGCCTACGCCCGCGAGCACGGGCTCAAGGACGCCATGGTCTCGGTGCTGCGCACCGAGGACCGGGTGCACGGCCTGCTCCTGGTGACCGACCGGCTGGGTGAGGTCGCCCGGTTCACCGCGGCCGACCTGGCGCTGCTGCAGACCTTCGCCCAGCACGTGGCGACGTCGCTGGAGCGGGGCCGGCTGGAGGAGAACCTCCGTCAGGTCATCGACCTCCAGGAGCAGCTGCGCCACCAGGCCATGCACGACGGGCTGACCGGCCTGCCCAACCGGACGCTGTTCCTGGACCGCACGGAACAGGCCGTCCGCGGCGCCGCACGCAGCTCGGCCTGGCCGGCCCTGCTCTACCTCGACCTCGACGGGTTCAAGCCGGTGAACGACACCCACGGCCACGAGGCGGGCGACCAGCTGCTGCGCACCGTCGCGGCCCGGCTCGCCGGCTGCGTCCGGGCCGGGGACACCGCCGCGCGGCTGGGCGGCGACGAGTTCGCCGTCCTGCTCGAGGGTCCGATCGACGACGCCACCGTCCAGGAGGTCGTCGACCGCATCCGGACGCAGCTGGCCGTGCCGGTCGACCTCGGCGGGGGACGCATCGCCAGCGTGGGGGCCAGCATCGGGATCGCGATCGCCGACGCGGACACCCGGGACGCCGACGCGCTCGTGCGCCAGGCGGACTCGGCGATGTACAGCGCCAAGCGGCAGGGCGGCAACGCCGCCCGAGTGCACCGGCCGGACCTCGACCCGGGTGCCGACTCCCCCGAGGACCCGGCGGAGGAGCTCGCCCGTGCGGTGCGCGACGGTGAGCTCAGCGTCGTCTACCAGCCCCTGATCGACCTGCGCAGCGGGCGCCCCACGGGCGCGGAGGCACTGGTCCGCTGGGACCACCCGCGCGGGACGCGCATGCCCGACTCCTTCATCGGCCTGGCCGAGGAGACCGGTCTCATCGTCGACATCGGGGCCCAGGTGCTGCGGGAGGCCTGCGCCCAGGCCGCCCGCTGGATCCACGCGCGTCCGGACGCCCCCGGGCTCATGGTGACCGTGAACCTGTCGGTACGGCAGCTGGCCGACCAGCGCATCGTCGAGGACGTCCGCGCGGCCCTGGACGCAGCCGGCCTGCCCGCCGGACACCTGGTCCTGGAGATCACCGAGACGGTGCTGATGCGCGACCGGGAGGCTGCCGCGGAGACCCTCTGGCTCCTCAAGGGCCTCGGCGTGCGCATCGCCATCGACGACTTCGGGACCGGCTACTCGTCGCTGGCCTACCTGCGCCGCTTCCCCATCGACATGCTCAAGGTCGCGCGGGAGTTCGTCAGCGGACTGGGGCAGGACGCCCACGACGACGTCATCACGCGGGCGATCGTCGACCTCGCCGACACCCTCGGGCTGCTCACCGTCGCAGAGGGCGTGGAGACCCAGCAGCAGTACGAGTTCGTGACCGCGCTGGGGTGCGACATCGCCCAGGGCTACCTCTTCGCCCGACCGGTGCCCGGCGACGTCGCGCACGCCATCATCACCGGAGCCGAGGGGGGCGCCGGTGCTCCGGACCGGGCGCCTGAGCGGGCCCACGGGGTCGCGGCGCTGGCCGCGGCGCGCTGACCCGACCGGCGGTACCGCCCCCGCCCCCCTGACACCTCCCACACCCCGCTGGCCGCCGTATCCTGCGACCTGGTTGACGCGCACTGTGATCCAGCGCACACTCTGCCGCGCTGAGCGGGCACCGTGTACGGACGTGCACGAGGAAGCGAGGCGTCGATGTCGCTCGACTCCCGCACCCTCCGCAACGCCTGCTACGCGTCACTGTCCGGGACGGCATGACCGGCACGGGTGAGGACGTCGTCCCTGCGCGGAGGCGGCCGTCGGGGTCGCCGTGCACGACGCGTGACCTCGCAGTCCCGGCGTCCCGGTGCCCTCCCCCGAGGGCTGCACCTGCCCGACGGGTCGGGGCTCGAGGGGGACTCGACCGCGCCGCGGTCGCCCGGTGCGCCTGCTGTTCCACGCAGACGGCGCCGGCATCCTGCTCTCCG
>DASQXT010000521.1:0-3277 GCA_035639575.1 Geodermatophilus sp. | reverse complement strand
GACGTTGGCCGGCTCCTGGTAGAGCCGCAACGGGGTGTCGCACTGCTCGAGGATGCCGGCCCGCAGCACCGCCACCCGGTCCCCCATCGTCATCGCCTCGACCTGGTCGTGGGTGACGTAGACCGTCGTGGTCCCCAGCCGACGCTGCAGCGCGGCGATCTGGGTGCGGGTCTGCACGCGCAGCTTGGCGTCGAGGTTGGACAGCGGCTCGTCCATGAGGAACACCTGCGGCGAGCGCACGATCGCCCGGCCCATGGCGACGCGCTGGCGCTGCCCGCCGGAGAGGGCCTTGGGCTTGCGGTCCAGGAAGGTCTCCAGGTCCAGGATCTTCGCCGCCTCCCGGACCCGCTGGGTGATCTCGTCCTTGCCCACCCCGGCGATCTTGAGCGCGAAGCCCATGTTGTCCGCGACCGTCATGTGCGGGTACAGCGCGTAGCTCTGGAACACCATGGCGATGTCCCGGTCCTTGGACTTCAGGTGGGTGACGTCGCGGTCCCCGATGCGGATCGCCCCGTCGTCGATGTCCTCCAGACCGGCGAGCATCCGGAGGCTGGTGGACTTGCCGCAGCCGGAGGGGCCGACCAGGACGAGGAACTCGCCGTCGGCGATCTCGAGGTCGAGGGCGTCGACCGCGGGTCGCTCGGAGCCCGGGTAGATGCGGGTCGCCCGGTCGTAGGTGACGGAGGCCATGGGATCTCTCCTCGCTGGAGCCAGAGGTCAGGGGGACGTCAGGTCTGGGGGTGGACGACGACCTTCACCGACTGCGGGTCGCGGCGACCGGCCGTCAGTGCGTCCTCGGCCTGGTCCAGGCGGTAGGTGCCGGTGACCAGACGGTCGAGGTCGATCCGCCCGGCGGCGACCAGCGCGATCGCCGTCGGCCAGGTCCCGGCGTAGCGGAAGGTGCCGGTCACCTCGAGCTCGCGCTCCTGCACCACCGACAGCGGCAGGGCCAGCTCGTCCCCGCCCATGCCGACGAGCACCGCCCGGCCCGCCCGGTCCAGGGCGCGGATCGCCTCGGCGGTCGCCGCGGGGTGACCCGAGCACTCGAGCAGCACCTCGGGCGGGCGCGGCAGGTCGGTGACGCGCGCGGTGCGGGCGTCGACGACCTCGGTGGCCCCGAGGTCACGGGCCAGGGCCAGCCGAGCGGGGTTGACGTCGGACACCACGACCTCGGTCGCGCCGAAGGCCAGCGCCGCCTGGACGCTCACCAGCCCGATCGGCCCGGCGCCGGTGACCAGCACCCGCGAGCCGGCGCCCACTCCGCCTCTGCGGCAGGCCCAGATGCCCACCGACAGGGGCTCCAGCAGCGCGGCGGCGTCGTCGCTGATCGTCTCGGGCACCGGGTGGGCGAAGGCCGCGTGGACGACGACGTACTCCGCGAAGGCGCCGTCGATCGGCGGGGTCGCGAAGAAGCGCATGTGCGGGCACAGGTTGTAGCGCCCGGCCAGGCACTGCGGGCAGGTCAGGTCCGGCACCCCCGGCTCGACCGACACCCGCTGCCCGACCGAGAGCGTGGCGACGCCGGGGCCGAGGGCGGCCACCTCCCCTGCCGCCTCGTGCCCCAGCACGAGCGGGGACTCGACGACGAACCGGCCGATGCGTCCGTGGTCGTAGTAGTGCGTGTCCGATCCGCAGACCCCGACCGAGGAGACGCGGACGACCACCTCACCGGGACCCGGCTGCGGAACGGCCCGCTCCTCCACGACCACGTCCCCGGGGCCGCGCAGCACCGAGGCCCGCATCGTGGCCGCCGGACGGAGTGCCCCGGTCCCCGGGACCGTCCCGGTCGCCACGCTCACTTGACCGCTCCCAGCGACAGCCCCTGCACCAGCTTGTCCTGGGCGGCGAAGCCGGCGACGAGCACGGGGAGCGACACCACGAACGACGCTGCGCAGACCTGGGCGAGGAACAGCCCCTGACTGGTCACGAAACCGGTCAGGTAGACCGGTGCGGTACCGGCCACGGTGCCGGTCAGGGTCCGGGCGAGCAGCAGCTCGTTCCAGCTGAAGATGAAGCAGATCAACGAGGTCGCGGCGATGCCGGGCAGGACGATGGGCGCCACCACCGAGCGGAGGGTCAGCAGCAGCCCCGCGCCGTCCATCGAGGCCGCCTCGAGGATCTCGACCGGGACCTCGGCGAGGAACGAGCGCATCATCCAGACCGCGATCGGCAGGTTCATCGCCGTGTACAGGACGATCAGCAGCCAGATGTTGTCCAGCAGGCCGCTCCACTGGGCGAACAGGTAGATCGGCAGCAGCCCCGCCACGATCGGCAGCATGCGGGTGGACAGGAAGAAGAACATGACGTCGGTCCACTTGCGCACCGGCTTGATCGACAGCGCGTAGGCGGCCGGGATGGCCAGCACCAGCACGATGATCGTGGAGACGACGCTGGCGGTCAGCGAGTTGAGCAGCGACGGCCAGGGACTCGTGCCGGTGCCCACCCCGAAGAAGGACCGGTAGCCCTCGATGGTCAGCGGGGCGAAGACCGACGGCGGGTTGGTGGCGGCGGCCTCCTCGCTGTGGAAGGACGTCAGCACCATCCACAGCACGGGCACGACGAACAGGAAGCCGATCAGCCAGGCGGCCACCCCGAGCAGGGCGCCCGACCGCGGCTTGCGCGTCCGGCGGGGCCGGCCCTCGGGCGTGCGGGTGGCGGCGACCGGTGCGACGTCGGTGACGGAGCTCATCGCGCGTTCTCCTCCTGGAACAGCGTCGACACCGTCCGCAGCGCCAGCGTGGCGATGATGATCGTGCCGATCACGACGACGACGCCGGCGGCGGACGCCCGGCCGTAGTCGTGGGCCTGGTAGAAGGTCTGGTAGATCACGTACGGCAGGTTCGCCGTGCCCAGGCCGCCCGAGGTGATCGTGAAGACGGCGTCGAAGTTCTGCACGATGTAGATCGACCCCAGCAGCCCGCCCAGCTCCAGGTAACGGCGCAGGTGCGGGAAGGTCATGTAGCGGAAGATCTGCCAGCTGCTCGCGCCGTCGATCCGCGCGGCCTCGATGACGTCGAGCGGCCGGCTCTGCAGGCCGGCCAGCAGGATCAGCATCATGAACGGCGTCCACTGCCAGATGAGGGCGACCTCGACCGAGACCAGCGGCGCCGTGGTGATCCAGTCCGGCTGCGGGGGGCTGTCCGAGCCGAACAGCCGCCAGATCGCGGTGAGCGTCCCGTTGAGCAGGCCGTACTCGGGGTTGAACAGCGCGTGCTTCCACAGCAGCGCCGCGGCCACCGGGACGATGAGGAACGGCGTGATCATCATGGTGCGCACC
>DASQXT010000520.1:0-18018 GCA_035639575.1 Geodermatophilus sp. | reverse complement strand
CGGTCCGCTGGCCGAGGGCCTGACCGCCGAGGGCGCCTCGGCCGTCGCCGGGATCGTCCGCGACCTGCCCGGCGGCACCGCCGTGCTGGCCGGCACCGTCGTCTCCGGGGAGCGGATGCAGCCGGGCCACTGGTCCGGGGCGTCGGCCTGCTGGGGCGTCGAGAACCGCGAGGCGGCCGTCCGCCTGCTGCTCGCGAACAACGGCAACCCCCACGGCGCGAACGTCGAGGTCAAGTGCGTGGACTCCGGTGCCAACAGCTACCTCGCGACCGGCCTGGTGCTCGGCTTCGCCGCCGAGGGCATCGAGCGGGGGCTGGACCTGCCCTCCTCCGTCGACGTCGACCCGACGCAGCTGTCCCCGCAGGAGGCGCGGGCAGCGGCGGTGGTGCCGCTCCCGAGCGACGCGGCCACCCGCATCGAGCTGTTCGCGCGCAGCGCCGCGGCCCGCGCCGTGCTGGGCCCGGAGCTGCACGCCGCCGTCCTCGCCGTCCGCAAGTACGAGTCCGCGCTGTTCCAGGGGGAGGACGCCCACGCGCTGACCAGGTTCGCCTGGTCCTCCTGAGATCCCGTGGTCGCGGACTGCCCGTCCGCACCACATCCCGGCGCACCACCCGTCCGAAACGAGGAGTGTCATGGCCAAGCGGAAGCTGCGACTGTGGGAGGCGCTCGCGCTCTCACTCGGCCTCATGGGTCCCACGCTGGCCATGGCCGGCAACGGCCAGGGGATCATCGGCACGGTCGGCAAGGCCGTCCCGCTCGTGTTCCTGCTGGGCTTCATCGGCGTCGCGCTGGTCGCCTACGGGTTCATCCGGCTGACCCAGCGGTACAACCACGCCGGCAGCGCCTACGCGCTGGTGGGCGCCACACTCGGGCCGCGGGCCGGCTTCGTCGCGGGTTTCGCGCTCTTCGGCACGTACCTGTTCTTCACGATCTGCACGGCGGCGGTGTTCGGGGCCTTCCTCAACGCGCTGCTCGCCTCGGTCAGCGGTGAGGGCACCAGCCTCGGCTACGGCATCGCGGCCGTCCTCTGCCTGCTCGTCACCGGCTACATGAACACCCGCGACACCACGACGGTGTCGCGCTCGCTGCTCGCCATCGAGGGCGTGGGCATCGCCGCCATGCTGGTCCTGGTCGTCGCGGTCTTCGGCCAGGGCGGCGCGGAGTCCACCGGCGTCGACCTCTCCACGTTCACGCCCGACGGCGTCGGGCTCGGCGCCGTGCTCGCCGCGGTCGTCGCCGCCTTCCTCTCCTGGGCCGGCTTCGAGGCCTGCGCCGCGCTGGGGGAGGAGACCGACAACCCGCGCCGCAACATCCCGCGCGCGCTCTTCGGCTCCGTCCTGCTCACCGGCGTGCTGTTCGTCGTCGTCATGTTCGCCCAGACGATCGGCTTCGGCACCGACGAGGTGGGCCTGGCCGCCTTCCAGGGCTCCGGGAACACCCTCGGCGACCTGGGTGAGGGCTTCGTCGGGCACTGGTTCGCCCTGCTCCTCCTGGGAACGGCGGTGCTGTCGGCGTTCGCCTCGAACCTGTCGTCGGTGATGGCCTCGGCGCGGCTGGCGATGGCGCTGGCGCGCGACGGCTTCGGTCCGCGCCAGTTCGCCCGGATCGACCCGACGCACCGGATCCCGCGCAACGCCGTCCTGGCCATGGCCGGGATCGGCATCGTCGTCAACCTGGTCACCTGGCTGACCGGCTGGCCGGTCATGGGCACCGGCGACGCCGCCATCGACGCGTACTTCTTCTTCGCCGTCGTGGGGGCGACCTGCCTGCTGTTCGCCTACCTGCTGGTCGAGCTGGCGGTGTTCGCCGCGTGGCGCAGGGGGCAGGTCACGCTCAACCCCGCCGAGCTCGTGCTCCCGGCCCTGGGCGGCCTGTTCATCGTCGTCGTCATCGTCTACAGCGTGAAGGACGCCAGCGGCCTGTCGCCGGCCTTCGTGGCCATCGGCTGGGTCGTGGTCGGCCTCCTGGTCGCCGCCTTCGCCGGCGGCCTGGCCCAGCGGATCGGCGCCTCGCTGACCCGGGAGCTGCAGGACGTCGACGGGGACGCCACCTTCGCCGACACCGAGGCCCGCTGATGCACGGGACCGCACGGCGGCTGTACGACCGCGACCGGGTGGTCGCCGGGGTCGAGAAGCTGCGCTTCTTCCCGCTGGCGCTCGAGTCCGGGCAGGGGTCCTGGCTGGTCGAGGCCGGCGGGCGCCGGCTGCTCGACCTGTCGGCGACCTGGACCGCGTGCGGTCTCGGCCACGGCCACCCCGCGGTGAGGGACGCCCTGCTCCGGGCGGCGACGGCGCCGCCCGGAGCAGGTGCACTCAGCGCCGTCCACGAGGACGCCGTCGCGCTGGCCGAGGAGCTGCTCGAGCTCACCCCCGGCACCGGGGACCGGCGGGTGTACTTCGGCCACGCGGGGTCGGACGCCAACGACGTGGCCATCCGCAGCGCCGTCCACGCCACCGGCCGCCCCCGGGTGCTCGCGTTCGAGCACAGCTACCACGGCGGCATCGGGGTGGCGATGAAGGCCTCGGGCGTGCACGTCGAGGCCGGCAGCGTCGCCGCGGACGAGCAGGTCCGCTTCACGCCCTACCCGGACCCGTACCGGGAGCCCGAGCGCCACGGCCGGGTCCTCGACGCCCTCGAGGAGGCACTGGCCGGCCGGGACGTCGCCTGCCTGGTGGTCGAGCCGATCCTGTCCGACGGTGGCCTGGTCGTCCCGCCCGACGGCTTCCTCGCCGAGGTCGCCGCCCGGTGCGCCGCGGCGGGCACCCTGCTGATCTGCGACGAGGTCAAGGTCGGCCTCGGCCGGCCGGGGACGTGGCACGCGTTCCAGCACGACGGGATCACCCCCGACATCGTCACCTTCGGCAAGTCGCTGGGCGCCGGCGTGCCCGTCTCGGCCGCGGTCGGCCCGGCCGCGGTGCTCGACGAGCCCGGTGCGTCGGCGCTGCTGACCCAGGCCGGCAACCCCTACAGCACCGCCGTCGCCCGGGCGGTCCTCGCCACGTACCGGGCGGAGGGGCTGGTGGAGCGGGCCGCGCAGGCCGGCGAGCGGCTGCGGCAGGGCCTGCGGGAGGCGACCGCGCACCTGGACGTCGTGGGGGACGTGCGGGGGCGCGGTCTGGCCATCGGCGTCGACCTGGTGACCGACCGGGCCAGCTGCCGCCGCGACCCCGCGCTCGCGGCCAGGACCGTCTACCGGGTGTGGGAGCTCGGCGGCGTCGTCTTCTACGTCGGCGGCAACGTCCTCGAGGTCACGCCGCCGCTGGTGGTCACCGACGACGAGGTGGACCGCGCCGTGGAGCTGCTCGCGCGGGGCATCGAGGACGCCGCCGCCGGCCGGGTCAGCGATGCCCAGGTCGCGCCGTACGCAGGATGGTGAGCACCGGGATGGGGAGCACGGGGATGCGGAACACGGAGCAGGGAGTACAGGCAGGGCCGCTGGACGAGGTGGTGGCCGGCCTCCCGCTCGTCGACCACCACGTGCACGGGGCGCTGCGGGCGGCGGTGGACCGGCCCACGTTCGAGTCGATGATCACGGAGGGGCCCCGGCCGCACTCGGCGGGGACCGCGTTCGACTCGCAGGTCGGCTTCGCCATCCGGCGGTGGTGCGCACCGCTGCTGGACCTGGAGCCGCACGCGCCCGCGGAGGAGTACTGGGCGCGCCGGTGCGAGCTGGGGGAGGACGAGGTCAACCGGCGGCTCCTCGGAGCGGCCGGCACCGACACCTACCTGGTCGAGACCGGGTACCTCGGGGACGCCGTCCTGACGCCCCCGGAGCACGCCGAGGCGGCCGGTGCGGCCGCGCACGAGGTCGTCCGGCTCGAGACCCTGGCCGAGGGGCTGCTCGGGGCGGTGGACTCGGGGCGCGCCTTCGTCGCGGAGTACCCGTCCGTGCTGGAGGAGGCGACCCGCGCGGCGGTCGGCACCAAGAGCATCATCGCCTACCGCGCCGGCTTCGACGTCGACCCGGCACGCCCCGACGAGGCCGACGTCGCCGCAGCCGTCGACCGCCTCCTCGGCTCGGCGTCCGGCCGGGTCCGGGTCGAGGACCCGGTGCTCCTGCGCCACCTGCTGTGGTGCGGGGTCGACCGCGGCCTGCCCCTGCAGCTGCACAGCGGCTACGGCGACCCCGACCTGGACCTGCACCGGGCCAACCCCCTGCTGCTCATGCCCTGGCTGCGCCGCGTGGAGCCGACCGGTGTCCCGGTGATGCTGCTGCACAACTACCCGTACCACCGCGAGGCGGGCTACCTGGCCCAGGCGTTCGACAACGTCTACTTCGACGTCGGCCTCGGCCTGTTCTACTCCGGCAGCCAGAGCGCGCAGATCGTCGCCGAGTCGCTCGAGGTCGCGCCCTTCACCAAGCAGCTGTACTCGTCGGACGCGTGGGGGCCCAGCGAGCTGCACCTGCTCGGGGCGCTGCTGTGGCGACGGGGCGTCAGCCGGGTCGTCGGGCAGTGGGTGCAGGACGGGGAGTGGGCGCGGTCCGACGCCGAGCGCGTCGTGCGCCTCATCGGTCACGAGAACGCCCGGCGGGTGTACCGGCTCTGATCCGGCCGGCGGTCGGGCCTCAGCGGGCGGTCGGTGGCCCGCTGTCGTCCGTCGCGAGTGCTCGGGCGAGGGGCACGCCGGGGCGGTAGGCCAGGTACCGGTGGGACGGCGCGTCGAGGACGGCCAGATCGGCCCGCGCACCGGGACCGAGGTGCCCGACGTCCGGCCGGCGCAGCGCCGCCGCACCGCCGGCGGTCGCCGCCCACAGCGCCTCGGCCGGGGTCATCCCCATCTCGCGGACGGCGAGCGCGATGCAGAACGGCATCGACGACGTGAAGCTGGTGCCCGGGTTGCAGTCGGTGGCCAGCGCCACCGTGACCCCCGCCGACAGCAGCCGCCGGGCATCGGGATAGGGCGAGCGGGTGGAGAACTCGGCGCCGGGCAGCAGGGTCGCGACCGTGCTGCCGTCGGCGAGGGCGTCGACGTCGGCGTCGGTCAGGTGGGTGCAGTGGTCGACGCTGGCCGCGCCGAGCTCCACCGCGAGCTGCACACCGGGGCCCGCCGAGAGCTGGTTGGCGTGCACCCGCGGCTGCAGGCCCCGGGTGAGACCGGCCTCCAGCACGGCGCGCGCCGCGTCGCCGTCGAATGCGTGCGCCGAGGCGGGCTCGCAGAAGACGTCGATCCACCGGGCGAACGGGGCGCACGCCGCCAGCATCGGACCGGTGACCAGCGCGACGTAGTCCTCGCGGCGGCCGGCGTACTCGACCGGCACCACGTGCGCGCCCAGGAACGTGGTCTCGGCCGTGACCTCCCCGGCCAGCTGCAGGCAGCGCGCCTCGTCCTCGACGGTCAGCCCGTAGCCGCTCTTGACCTCCGCGGTCGTCGTGCCCTGGCGACGCATCTCCGCGACCAGACCGCCCAGCCGGCTGCGGAGGGCGTCGTCGGAGGCGGAGCGGGTCGCGGCGACGGTGGCCGCGATGCCCCCGCCGTCGTAGCGCGCGCCCGACACCCGGGCCTCGAACTCCGCGGCCCGGTCGCCGGCGAAGACCAGGTGGGTGTGGCTGTCGACGAAGCCCGGGACGACCGCCCGGCCGCCGACGTCGATGGACGCATCGGCGGCCGGTGCACGGCGTCGCGGCCCGGTCCAGGCGACGGCGCCGTCCGCCACGACCACGGCCGCGTCGGCGATCAGACCCAGCCGGTCCGTCCCCCGGGAGGGGTCGTTGGTGACCAGTTCGGCGATGCCGGTGACCAGCGTGCTCACTCGGACTCCTCGCCGGCGCTCGTCGGCCCCGTTCGCAGAGCGGATCCGTCCCTGGTCGAGCTCGCCGGCTCGCTCAACGGTCATCCCACAGGGGATCGATGGCCGCGGCGAGCAGGCGGCCGACGTTGCCCAGCACGTGCCTGCCCTCGGCGACGACGACCCGGCCGTCGACGACCACGGTGTGCACGTCCGCGGCGGCCGCCACCATCGGCAGCTGGGCCGGTGCGCACCCGGCCGTCCGCGGGCTGTCCAGCCGGACGGCGACCAGGTCGGCCCGCCGGCCCGGGGCGATGCGGCCGGCGTCGGGCCAGCCGAGGGCGCGGTGCCCGTCGACGGTGAGCGCGGCGACGAGCCGGGCCGGGGCGAAGCGGCCACGCTGGGAGGTGCGCAGCCGCTCGTGGTGCTCGAGCAGCTGGGCCTCGACGAGCAGATCGGTGACGACGTGCTGATCGCTGCCCAGGCTGAGCGGCGAGCCGGCGTCCCGGAGCTCCCGGAGCGGAGCCGTCCCGTCGGCGAGGTCGGCCTCGGTGCTGGGGCAGGCGCAGATCCCCGTCCCGGTGCTCCCGAGCGTCGCGACGTCCTCCGGGGTGACGTGGACGGCGTGCACCGCGGTGGTGGACGGACCGAGGACCCCCTGCTCGTGCAGCAGCCCGGTGGGCGTCGTGCCGTAGTGGGCCAGGCAGGCCTCGTTCTCCGCGGGCTGCTCGGAGACGTGCACGTGCAGGGGACGCCCCCCGGTGGCGTGCACGACGGTGGGCAGCTGCCCCGCCGGCACGGCCCGCACGGAGTGCACGGCGGCTCCGACCCGGACGCCGTCCCGCTCCGGGAGCAGCTCGGTCCGTGCCGCCCAGGCCTCGGCGTCCCCGTCGGAGAACCGGACCTGGACGTCGTCGAGGGGGAGGTGCCCGCCTCCGTCGAGGCCTCCGGCGAGGTAGCAGGCGTCGAGCAGGGTCAGCCGGATGCCGGCGTCGGCGGCCGCCTGGACCAGCCCCTCCGCCATGGCGTTCGGATCGGCGTACCGGCCGCCGCCGGGCGGGTGGTGCAGGTAGTGGAACTCGCCGACGCAGCTGATCCCGGCGAGCGCCATCTCGGCGTAGGCGGCGCGGGCCAGGGCGAGGTGCCGGTCGGGGTCGAGCCGCGCGGCGAGGCCGTACACACGCTCCCGCCAGGTCCAGAACGTGCCGGCCCGGTCGTGGGTGCGTCCGCGCAGCGCCCGGTGGAACGCGTGCGAGTGCGCGTTGGCGAAGCCGGGCAGCACGACGCCGCGCAGCCGGTGGTCGCCGGAGGACGCGACCGGGGTGCACGTGACGGCGGTGATCCGCCCGTCGTCGACGACCACGCGCACCCCGGCCACGGGGCCGTTCTCCAGCCAGGCGTGCTCGCACCAGAAGGTCAGCACGCCAGGTCCGCCGCGACGCGGGCAAGCGCGGCGACGCCGGCCCGGCAGTCGGCCGGGTCGGCGTGCTCGGCGGGAGAGTGGGACACCCCGGTCGGGTTGCGGACGAACAGCATCGCGGAGGGGACCCCGGCGCCCGACAGGATCCCGGCGTCGTGGCCGGCTCCCGTGGGCAGCACCGGCGCCGGGAGGCCGTCGGGCCCGGCGAGGACGGCGGCCAGCCGGTCGCGCAGGCCGGCGTCGAGAGGTGTGGCAGGCGTCCACGACTCCTCGACGGGAGTGCTGCCGGCCGCCCTCGCCACGTCGGACACCACTGCGTGCACGTCGTCGTCCACCGGACCCCGGACGTCGAGCCAGGCGGTGACCTCGGACGGGATCGCGTTGACCCCGTTCGGCCGGATCCGGAACCTGCCCACGGTCGCGAGGGCGCCGTGGCGCTCGGCGGCCGTCCGCGCCGCCAGGATGGCGGCGGCCAGCGGCAGTGTCGGATCCTGCCGGTCGGCGAGCCGGGTGGTCCCGGCGTGGTCGGCGCGGCCGCGGAGGTCCAGTCGCCACCGGCCGTGCGGCCAGATCGCCTCGGCCACGCCGACCGCACCCCGGTCGCCGGGCACGTCGGCGAGCGCGCGGCCCTGCTCGACGTGCAGCTCCAGGAACGTGCCGACGCGCCGCAGCGCCTCGTCGTCGCGGCCGAGGGTCCGGGGATCCGTTCCCGCCGCGGACATCGCCTCGGCCAGCGTGGTCCCGTCGTCGTCGGTCAGCCGCCGCGCCCGGTCGGGATCGAGCGCTCCGGTGAGCAGCCGCGACCCGGCGCACGCGACGCCGAAGCGGGCGCCCTCCTCGTCGTTGAAACAGACGACGCCCAGCGGGCGCCGTGGCGAGAGGCCCCGGGCCCGGACCAGGTCCAGCGCGGCGAACGCCGACACCACGCCCAGCGGGCCGTCGAACGCGCCGCCGTCGGGGACCGAGTCCAGGTGGCTGCCCATCGCCAGGCCCGGCCGGCCGGCGTCCGGGTCCGCGGTCCAGGCCCAGAGGTTGCCGGCCCGGTCGGGCACGACGTCCAGCCCGCGCTGCGAGGCCTCGCCGCGGAACCACTCGCGCAGCGTGGCGTCGGTGCGCGTCCACGCGTACCGCCGGTAACCGCCGGTCTCCGAGTGCCGGCCGACCGGTGCCAGGTCCGACCACATGGCGTCGAACGCGCTCACCCGCCCGGCTCCTCCGCCATCGGGATCCGCAGGCCCCGCTCCTCCGCGACCCGGGCGGCCAGCTCGTAGCCGGCGTCGGCGTGCCGGAGCACGCCCGTGCCGGGGTCGTTGCGCAGCACCCGCGCCAGCTTCCGGGCGGCCAGGTCCGTCCCGTCGGCGACGCTGACCTGACCGGCGTGCAGCGACCGGCCCATGCCGACGCCGCCGCCGTGGTGGATCGACACCCAGGTGGCACCGGAGGCGGTGGTGACCAGCGCGTTGAGCAGCGGCCAGTCGGCGATGGCGTCCGATCCGTCCGCCATGGCCTCCGTCTCCCGGTAGGGGGAGGCGACGGACCCGGCGTCGAGGTGGTCGCGGCCGATGACGATCGGTGCGCTGATCTCCCCGGAGGCGACCAGCTCGTTGAAGCGGAGGCCCGCGACGTCCCGCTCGCCGTACCCGAGCCAGCAGATCCGGGCCGGCAGGCCCTGGAAGGCGACCCGGTCCCGGGCGGCCCGGATCCAGCGCTGCAGGTGGTCGTCGTCCGGGAACAGGTCGAGGACGGCGCGGTCGGTCGCGGCGATGTCGGCCGGGTCCCCGGACAGGGCGACCCAGCGGAACGGGCCCTTGCCGGCGCAGAACAGCGGCCGGATGTAGGCGGGCACGAAGCCGGGGAAGGCGAACGCCCGGTCGAAGCCGCCCTGGCGGGCCTCGTCCCGGATCGAGTTGCCGTAGTCGAACACCTCGGCCCCGGCGTCGAGGAACCCGACCATCGCCGCGACGTGCTTCGCCATCGACGCCCGGGCCCGGTCGGTGAACTCCTCGGGCTTCGCCTCGGCGTAGTCGTGCCAGTCGCCGGGGTCCACGCCCTCCGGGAGGTAGCTCAGCGGGTCGTGGGCCGAGGTCTGGTCGGTGACGACGTCGACCTCGACGCCCCGGCGCAGCAGCTCGGGGACCACGGTGGCGGCGTTGCCGACCAGCCCGACCGACAGGGGCCGCCGGTCGCGCTTGGCGGCCAGGCAGCGTGCGACCGCGTCGTCCAGGTCGGACGCCACCTCGTCGAGGTACCGGTGCTCGACCCGCCGGTGCAGCCGCGTCGCGTCGACGTCGACGACCAGGCAGACCCCGCCGTTCAGGGTGACGGCGAGCGGCTGAGCGCCGCCCATGCCGCCGCAGCCCCCGGTCAGGGTGAGCGTGCCGGCGAGGGTGCCGCCGAAGCGCTTCGCGGCGACGGCGGCGAACGTCTCGTAGGTGCCCTGCAGGATCCCCTGGGTGCCGATGTAGATCCACGAGCCGGCGGTCATCTGCCCGTACATCGTCAGGCCGAGGTGCTCGAGGCGTCGGAACTCCGGCCAGGTGGCCCAGTCGCCCACCAGGTTGGAGTTGGCGATCAGCACCCGGGGCGCCCACTCGTGCGTGCGCAGGACGCCGACCGGCCGGCCGGACTGCACCAGCATGGTCTCGTCGTCGGCGAGCGTCGTCAGCGTGCGCACCATCGCGTCGAAGCTGCGCCAGTCGCGGGCGGCACGACCGGTGCCGCCGTAGACGACCAGGTCGTCGGGCCGTTCGGCGACGTCGGGGTCGAGGTTGTTCTGCAGCATCCGCAGCGGCGCCTCCGTCTGCCAGCTCCGGGCCGTGAGGGCGGTGCCGCGCGGGGACCGTACGGGTCGTGCTCCGTCCATGGGGCGCTCTCCTCGTCTCGGCGCAGGTCAGCTCAGCGGGAGGTCGGTGGCCCGGAGCAGGGCCCCGTCGGCCACCAGCCCGACGACGACCTCGATCTCCGGGGCCAGGTGCCGGTCCGGTCCGGGGCCGTCGACGCCGGCCGCGCGGACGGCGTCGCGCACCGCGGCCGTGGCCCGGGCCGGGCGCAGCGGGGCCCTCAGGTCGAGGGCGCGGGCCGCGGTCAGGATCTCGATGGCCAGCACACGGGTCAGGCCGTCGATCGCGCGGCGCAGCTTGCGGGCGGCGGCCCAGCCCATGGAGACGTGGTCCTCCTGCATCGCGGAGGAGGGAATGGTGTCGACGCTGGCCGGGACGGCGAGCCGCTTGAGCTCGCTGACGATCCCGGCCGCGGTGTACTGGGCGATCATGTGCCCGGAGTCGACCCCGGGAGCGCCGGCGAGGAACGGCGGCAGTCCGTTGCTGCGGGCCACGTCCAGGAACCGGTCGGTGCGTCGCTCACTCATGCCGGCGACGTCGGCGGCCGCGATCGCGAGGAAGTCGAGGACGTAGCCGATCGGCGCGCCGTGGAAGTTGCCGTTCGACTCCACGCGGTCGTCGGGCGTGACCACCGGGTTGTCGATGGCCGCGGCGAGTTCGCGACCGGCGACCGCGGCGGCGTGCGCGACGGTGTCCCGGGCCGCGCCGTGCACCTGCGGTGCGCACCGCAGGGAGTAGGCGTCCTGCACCCGCGTGCACTCGGGCCCGCGGTGGCTGGCCACCACGCCGCTGCCGCTCAGGAGCATGCGCAGGTTGGCGGCCGAGTCCGCCTGCCCCGGGTGCGGGCGCAGCGCCTGCAGGTCCGCGGCGAACGCGGCGTCGGTGCCGAGCAGCGCCTCGACGCTCATGGCCGCGGCGACGTCCGCCGTCGTCAGCAGGCGGCGCAGGTCGGCGAGGGCCAGTACCAGCATGCCGAGCATGCCGTCGGTCCCGTTGACCAGCGCGAGCCCCTCCTTCTCGGCCAGCTCCACCGGCTCGATGCCGTGCTCGCGCAGGGCCTCCGCGGCCGGGCGGAGCAGACCGGCGCCGTCCCGGACGCACCCTTCCCCCGTGAGGGCGAGCGCGACCGAGGCCAGCGGGGCCAGGTCGCCGGAGCACCCGAGCGAGCCGTACTCGTGCACGACCGGCGCGAGTCCGGCATCGAGCACGGCCGCGTAGGCCTGGGCGGTCTCCGGCCGGACGCCGGTGCGGCCCGTGGCGAGGGTGGACAGCCGCAGCAGCATGAGGGCCCGGACGACCTCGCGTTCGACCTCGGGGCCGGACCCCGCGGCGTGGGAACGGACGAGGCTGCGCTGCAACCAGCCGCGCTGCCCGACCGGGATGTGCCGGGTGGCCAGCGCCCCGAAACCGGTCGACACGCCGTAGTGCGGCCGGTCGTCCCCGGCCAGGGCGTCGACGACGGAGCGGCTCCGGGCGATCTCCGCGAGGGCCTCGGCGGTCAGGCGGACCCCGCACCCGTCGCGGGCGACACGGACCACGTCCTCGGGCCTGACCGGGCCGGTCCCGACGGCCACGCGTTCGGGGGGCATGGGGCCATGGGACACCGGAACCGCCGGGACGCCTAGACCTGTCGGCCCGGTCGACGACGGCCGGCAGCGACCGCGGCCCGGTCGTCAGGGCGGTCAGCGGAACGGCGTGTTCCCCGTTGACCACCTGCAGGACGGTGAGGACGACTGGCCTTCTCGGATGCCCGGATCGAGAGGGGGAGCCATGGAGACCCAACCCCTGGAGCACGTCACCTTCGACCAGCCGGACGAGGTCCGGGAGGGGCGAGGCGCCGCACCAGCAGTACCAGGTGTCCGGCCGGATCTATGTCCGCATGGCGGACGGAACCGAGCTGGAGGCCGGGCCCGGGGACGTGACGATGTGCAGCGGCCGGACCCGGGACCCCGGGTCCGGCCGCTGTACGTGGGACGGCTCAGCCGACCGCGGACCTCAGTGCGCGAGCACCCGGTCGGTGGACGGCCGCTGCTCCGGGTCCGCGGTGAGGTCGGCACCGGCGGTCTCCCGCAGGGCCAGCAGGCACCCGACGGTCACCAGCAGCGACGCCGCGATGATCGAGGAGACGGTGAGGGTGCTCCCGCCGCCGCTGAGCACCGAGGCGAACACGACCGGGGCCAGGCCGGCGCCGGTGCCCGCGATCTGGTAGCCCAGCGAAGCCCCGGTGTACCGGGCCCGGGTGCTGAACAGCTCGGTGTAGAGCGCCGCGAGCGGGCCGTACATGGCCGCGTGCACGACGCCCTGGCCGACGACGACCGCGACGGTCAACAGGAACGCCGAGCCGCTGTCGATCAGCGGGAAGAGCAGGAAGCTCCACACCGCCATGGCCAGCGCGCCGGTCAGCACGACCGGACGGCGGCCCAGCCGGTCGGACAGCGCCGAGAAGCCGATGATGCCGGCGACGGCCGCGATCGAGGACAGCGTCAGGGCGTTGAGGACCGTCTGCCGCGGGAAGCCGGCACCGACCGCGTAGGCGATCACGAAGGTCGTCAGCGTCCCCTGCGCGACGAACGCGCCGAAGCCGACGCCGATCGACAGCAGCAGGTTGCGCGGGTGCTTGCGCAGCACCTCGAACAGCGGCGGCCGGGCCGGTGCGTCGCTCGCCGCCTCCACGAAGACCGGCGTCTCCTCGACCTTGGCCCGCACGAACAGGCCGACGGCCAGCAGCACGGCGCTGAGCAGGAACGGGATCCGCCAGCCCCAGGCGAGGAAGCCCTCCTCGCCGGTCACACCGGCGGCCAGGGCCAGGACCACGGTGGAGAGGACCATGCCGCTGGGGGCGCCGGCGTTGGTGAAGCTCGCCCACAGGCCGCGCCGGGAGGTGGCGTGCTCGGCCGACATCAGCACCGCGCCGCCCCACTCGCCACCGACTGCGATGCCCTGCCCGACGCGCAGCAGCACCAGCAGGACCGGGGCCCAGACGCCGATCGTGCCGTAGGACGGCAGCACGCCGATGAGCACGCTGGCCAGGCCCATCAGCGCCATCGTCAGGATCAGCATCCGCTTGCGGCCGATGCGGTCGCCGAAGTGACCGAAGAGGGCACCGCCGAGCGGCCGCGCGAGGTAGCCGGTGGCGAGGGTGCCGAAGCTCGCGACCGTGCCGGCCAGCGGGTCGAGGTCGGAGAAGAAGACCTGGTTGAACACGACCGCGGACGCCGTCGCGTAGAGCAGGAAGTCGTAGTACTCGATCACGCTGCCGAGGTAGCTGGACAGCACGGCGCGGCGGAGCTGGCGCCGGGCGTGGCTCTGCTGGGGAGGAGTCATCTGCAGTGGCCTGTCTGGGAGGGGCGGAGACGGGTGCCGTCCGGATGTCACATGGGTCACATGCGGGAGCGAGACTAGGCAGAATCATGGCTGCCGTCAACGAACTGCCCAACATCACGTCGGATCTACAGTGATCGACATGGCGGTGCCAGGCGTCGGGACGCCGGAGGACGAGGACCGGGAGGCGGCCGGTGGGTCGCGCCCGCAGTCGCTGCTGCTGACCTTCTTCGGCGGCTACGTGCTCGGCCGTGGCGTGGCCGTCTCCACCGGCAGCGTCCTGGAGGTGCTCGGCCGCGTCGGCGTCTCCGAGCACGCCGTCCGCTCGACCCTGAGCCGGATGGCCCGCCGCGACCTGCTGCGCCGGGTGCGGCAGGGCCGCCAGGTGTACGTCGGGTTGACCCCGCGGTCGCGCGAGGTCCTGCGGGACGGCGAGACGCGCGTGTGGCGGGTCGGCGCGGTCAACACGCACTGGGACGGCGCCTGGACCCTCCTCGGGTTCTCCCTGCCCGACGCGCAGCGCAGCCAGCGGCACGAGCTGCGGTCCCGGCTGCTGTGGGCCGGGTTCGGCCCGCTCCAGGGCGGGCTGTGGGTCGCGCCGTCCGGCGCCGACGTCTCCGCCGTGGCCGGGGATCCGGACCTGTCCGCCCACATCCGGGTGTTCACCGCCCGCGCGCTGCCGCCGACGGACGTCGACGCGATGGTGCGCGACGCCTGGGACCTGGAGGCGATCGCCGCGCGCTACCGCGGGTTCCTCGAGCGCTGGGAGACCCCCGAGCGGCGCCCGGAGCTCCCTGACGCCCTGGCCCGGCAGCTGGCGCTGCAGACCGACTGGCTGCGGGTGATCCGGCAGGACCCGCGGCTGCCGGTCCAGCACCTGCCCGAGGGGTGGCCGGCCGAGCGGGCCCAGCGGCTGTTCCTCGGCCTGCACGCCGAGCTCGACGACGAGGCGCGGGCCGTCGTCGCCGACGTCCTCGACGTCGTCCCGGACGACGCCCTCGCCCGCAGCTGACCCGGCGCGGGCCGGTCAGTGCGCCGGCTCGGCGGCCAGCGCGGCCCGGGCGCGGTTGAGGTGGTCGGCGAACGCCGCCCGCTCGTCGGCGCTGAACGCGGAGACCATCCGCTCCTCGAGCCCGCGCACCGGCTCGTCCAGCCCCGCGAGCAGCTCCGCGCCCGCTCCGGTGAGGCTGATCAGCAACCGGCGGCGGTGGCCGGGGTCCACCCGCCGCTCGACCAGCCCGCGGCGCTCCAGGGCGGTCACCAGCTCGCCCATCGCCTGGGGCGTGACGAACGAGTTGCGGGCCAGCTCGGCCGTCGTCAACCCGTCCCGCCGGGCCAGCACGGTCAGCGCCGTGTACTGCAGCACGGTCGTGCCCGACGCCCGCAGCAGCTCGTCGAGGTGTGCCCGCACGGCCAGCTCCACCTGCTTGACCGCGTAGAGCAGGGACGGCGTCCGCGGCCCCGCGGGCAGCGCGTCCGGCGCCGGTCGTGCCGCCATCGTCCCCACCTCTCCTCGCTCGTGCACCGGGATCCGAGGCTACCGCGAATGGAAGGGACCCTGTTACTGTTTCCGTCATCCCCACCCCAGCGGAGGACCGTCATGGAGACCGCGATCCGGCCGGCACCCGTCGCCGGCCTGGGCAGCTGGCCGGCCCGGCGGGCGCGCATCGCCCCCGACCGGACGGCGCTCGCCGACCCGTCCCGGACGCTGACCTACGCCGAGCTCGCCGACCGCACCGCGCGGCTCGCCGGCGCGCTGCGGCGCCTGGGCGTGCAGCGCGGCGACCGGGTCGCCTACCTCGGGGTCAACGCCGTCGAGGTGTTCGAGACCTTCTTCGCCACCTGGCTGCTGGGCGCGATCGCCGTCCCGCTGAACTACCGGCTGTCCGGCCCCGAGATCCGCTACATGCTCGAGGACTCCGGCGCCTCGGTCCTCGTGCACAGCGCCGACACCGACGCGCTCGTCGGCGCCGCCGCGCCGCTGCCGGCCGGGGTGCGCGACGTCGTCGCGGTGCACCCGGCGAGCTGCCCGGCCGGCGGCCGGGACTACGCGGCCGAGGTCGCCACCGGACCTGCGCTCGCCGAGGAGCCCCCCGTCGGGCTCGACGACGCGGCGCTCATCCTCTACACGTCGGGGACGACGGGCCGCCCCAAGGGCGCGGTCCTCACCCACGGCACCCTCACCTGGAACACGGTCAACTACCTGGCGCACGTCGACGTGCTGAGCACCGACCGCGCACTCTGCATCGCCCCGCTGTTCCACTGCGTCGGCCTGGGCCAGGTCACGCTGCCCACGCTGTTCAAGGGCGGCAGCGTCGAGCTGGTCCCGAGGGCCGACCCCGGCGTGGTCCTCGAGCGGGTGTCCGCGGCGCGGATCACCAGCTTCTCCGCCGTCCCCACGATGCTGCAGATGATGTGCGAGCACCCGGCCTGGGACACGGCCGACCTGAGCTCGCTGGCCGTCGTGCAGTACGGCGGGTCCCCGGTCCAGGAGCGGGTCGCCCGCGCCTGGCTGGACCGCGGGGTGCGGCTCCTGCAGGGCTACGGCATGACCGAGGCCTCCCCGGGGGTGTACATGAGCACCCACGACGGCACCGCGGCCCACCCGACGGCCGTCGGGGTGCCGCACTTCTTCACCGACGTGGCCCAGCTGCGCGACGGCCGGCCCGAGCCGGTCGGCGGCGAGCCCGCCGAGCTGCTCGTCCGGGGGCCGCACGTGTTCCCCGGCTACTGGGGCCGGCCCGAGGAGACCGCCGCGAGCTTCGTGGACGGGCAGTGGTTCCGCACCGGCGACGTGCTGCGGGTCGACGAGGACGGCTGGGCGCACGTCGTCGACCGGGTGAAGGACGTGTTCATCTCCGGTGGCGAGAACGTGTACCCGGCCGAGGTCGAGGCGGTCGCCGTCCAGCTGGACGAGGTGGCCAGCTGCGCCGTGGTCGGCCTCCGGGACGAGCGCTGGGGCGAGGTCGGCGTCGGCTACGTCGAGCTCCGGGACGGCGCCACCCTCACCGAGGAGCAGCTGCGCGCCCACCTGGAGGCCCACCTCGCCCGCTACAAGGTGCCCCGGCACCTGGTCTTCGTGGGAGAGCTGCCGCGCAACGCCACGGGGAAGATCCGCCGGGTCGAGCTGCGCACCCGCGCCGCCGACGAGCACGCCGCGGTGTCCCCGCGGCCGGAGGGAGTGTCATGAGCCAGGCCGCCCAGACCCCGCAGGGGCTGCCCGCGCCGTCCGACGACCAGGTGCAGGCGCTGCTGCCACCGTCGCTGCAGGTGGAGCGGCACGGGGAGGTCGCCGTCCTGCGGCTGACCCGCGCCGCCAAGCGCAACGCCCTCGACGACCCCACCGTGCTGGGCGTCGAGACCTTCTTCAGCACCCCGCCCGCCGGCGTGAAGGCCGTGGTCCTCGACGCCGAGGGTGACCACTTCTGCGCCGGGCTGGACCTGTCCGAGCTGACCGAGCGGGACGCCTTCGAGGGCCTGGAGCACTCGATGATGTGGCACCGCGCCTTCGCCCGCCTGGAGCGCGGCCGGCTGCCGGTCGTCGCGGTGCTCAAGGGAGCGGTGATCGGCGGCGGGCTGGAGCTGGCCTCGGCCGCGCACATCCGGGTGGCCGAGCCGAGCGCGTTCTACGCCCTGCCGGAGGGGCAGCGCGGGCTGTTCGTCGGCGGCGGCGCGTCGGTGCGGGTGCCACGGCTGATCGGCGTCCACCGGATGGCCGACATGATGCTGACCGGCCGGGTGGTCGGCGCGGAGGAGGGGCAGGCCCTGGGCCTGTCGCACTACCTGACCGGGCCCGGCGAGGGCCTGGCCAAGGCCCTGGAGCTGGCCCGCGCGATCGCCGCCAACTCCCCGGTCACCAACTTCGCCGTGCTCCAGGCGCTGCCGCGGATCGCCGAGGCCAACCCCGCCGAGGGCTACCTCATGGAGTCGCTCATGGCCGCCGTCGCCACCGGCAGCACCGAGGCCAAGGAGCGGATGCAGGCCTTCCTGCAGGGCCGGGCCGGGAAGGTGCAGGGGCGGTGACCGCGCCGGAGCTGCTGCGCCCGCCGGCGGACGACGTCCGCGAGACCACCGAGATCGGCCGCTTCCTCGGCTGGCTGGAACGCGAGCGCGGGCTGCGCTTCGACGGCTACGCGGATCTGCACCGCTGGTCGGTCGAGGACCTCGAGGGCTTCTGGTCGGCCGTCGCGGCGTTCTTCGACGTCCGGTTCGCCACGGCACCGGACCGCGTGCTGGGCCGGCGGGAGATGCCGGGCGCCGAGTGGTTCCCGGGCGCGACGCTGAACTACGCCGAGCACGCCGTCGGGCTGCTCGACGGCTCCGACGCCGACGAGGTCGCGGTGGTGGCGCACTCGCAGACCCGGCCGCCGGTCGAGCTGACCTGGGGGCAGCTGCGCGAGCAGGTGGCCCGCGCCCGCGCCGGGCTGCGGCGGCTCGGTGTGGGGCGCGGGGACCGGGTCGCGGCGTACCTGCCCAACGTGCCCGAGACGCTGGTGGCGTTCCTGGCCACCGCCAGCCTCGGCGCGGTGTGGGCCGGCTGCGCGCCGGAGTTCGGTGCCCGCAGCGTCGTGGACCGGTTCGGGCAGATCGAACCCACGGTGCTGCTGGCGGTGGCCGGGTACGGCTACGGCGCCAAGGACGTCGACCGCCGCGAGCAGGTGGCCGAGATCCGCGCCGGGCTGCCCACCGTGCGGCACGTCGTGCACGTC
>DASQXT010000519.1:0-3814 GCA_035639575.1 Geodermatophilus sp. | reverse complement strand
GGCAGCGGTTCTTCGGCGTCCCGTTCCCGGTCTGGTACCGGCTGGACGCCGAGGGTGAGCCGGTGTACGGCGAGCCGATCCTCGCGCCGGAGGAGTCGCTGCCGGTCGACCCGTCGTCCGACGTCCCGCCGGGCTTCTCCGAGGACCAGCGCGGCGTGCCCGGCGGCTTCATCGCCGACCCCGACGTCATGGACACCTGGGCGACCTCGTCGCTGTCGCCGCAGGTGGCCTCGGGCTGGGACACCGACCCGGAGCTGTTCGCGCACGTCTTCCCGATGGACCAGCGCCCGCAGGCCCACGACATCATCCGGACCTGGCTGTTCTCCACCGTCGTCCGCTCGCACTTCGAGCACGGCACGGTGCCGTGGACGCACGCGACGATCTCCGGCTTCGTCGTCGACCCCGACCGCAAGAAGATGTCGAAGTCCAAGGGCAACGTCGTCACGCCGATCGACGTGCTGGAGCGCTACGGCACCGACGCGGTGCGCTGGCGGGCCGCCGGCGCCCGGCCGGGGGCGGACTCGCCGTTCGACGAGGCGCAGATGAAGGTCGGCCGCCGGCTGGCCATGAAGATCCTCAACGTCGGCAAGTTCGTGCTCGGGCTGGGCGCCGTCGACGTGGACCTCGGTTCGGCCGCCAACCGGATCACCGAGCCGATCGACCGCGGCCTGCTGGCCGGGCTGGCGCAGGTCGTCGACGAGGCGACCGCGGCGATGGAGGCCTACAACTACACCCGCGCGCTCGAGGTCGCCGAGGCGTTCTTCTGGTCGTTCTGCGACGACTACGTGGAGCTGGTGAAGTCCCGGGCCTACGGGTCGGGGTCGGCCGCCGAGTCCGCCCGGGCCACGCTGGCGCTCGCGCTGTCGGTGCAGCTGCGGCTGTTCGCGCCGGTGCTGCCGTTCGTCACCGAGGAGGTCTGGTCCTGGTGGCAGGCGGGCTCGGTGCACCGCGCGCCGTGGCCGGCCGTGACCGAGCTGCCGACCGGCGGGGACCCCGCGGTGGTGTCGGTGGTGGCGACCGCGCTGGCCGGGGTCCGCAAGGCCAAGTCCGACGCCAAGGTCTCGATGCGGGCCGACGTGGAGTCCGCGACGGTGACCGCGCCGGCCGAGCAGGTGGCGCTGGTCGAGGCCGCGCGCAGCGACCTGGTCGAGGCCGGCCGGATCGCGTCGCTGGAGGTCGTCGCGGGCGCGGCCCCGCTGGCGGTCGACGTCGTCCTCGCCGGCCCGGCCGAGGGGTGAGCTCCCCGGCGCGGTCCCAGCAGCTCGGGGCACCGGCGGCGGTCGCGACGACCGCCCGCCCCCGCCTGCACGGCGTCGACGTCGCCCGGGGGCTCGCCGTCGTCGGCATGCTGCTGGTGGACAACCGGGGCAGCGCCGCGATCGGCACCCAGCTGGTGCACGCGCCCTGGCACGGCCTGCGGCTGGCCGACGTCGTGTTCCCCGTCTTCCTGCTGCTGGTCGGCGTCTCGATGCCGTTCTCCCGCCGGGCCGACCGGCCGCGGGCGGTGCTGCTGCGCGTGGCCCGGCTCGCCGGGCTCGGCCTGCTCGTGCTCACCGCCAAGTACGGCCCGGGGACGTGGAGTGCCGGGGTGCTCGGCCACGTCGCCGGCGCCTACCTGCTGTGCTGGCTGCTCCTGAGGCTCCCCCGGCGGGCCCAGCTCCCGACGGCCCTCGGCGTGCTGGTCGCCCTGTCGTCCCTGTCGGTCCTGGTGCCCGTGCCGGGCGTCGGGCGCCCCGCCCTGGAGCCGGGCGCCTCGTGGGCCGAGTGGTTCGACGGGCTGCTCGGGCTCGGCTTCGGCGCCGAGGCGCCGCACACCCTGCTGCCGAGCGCGCTCACCGTCTACCTCGGCGTCCTGGCCGGGCGCGTGCTGCTCGAGCACCCGGGCCTGCCCGCCGTCCGCCGGCTGGCCGTCGCCGCGGTGCCGCTGCTGGCCGCCGGTCTGCTGCTCGCACCGGCGCTGCCGCTGAACAAGCAGCTGTGGACGCCGTCCTACCTGCTGGTGACCGGCGCCCTCGGCCTCCTGGTCCTCGCCGCCGCGCACGCGCTGGTCGACGTCCGCGGCGTCCGGCGGCCGTTCCGCGCGCTGGAGGAGCTCGGCGTCAACGCGATCGTCGCGTTCGTGGCCTCGGAGCTGGTCTTCCGCGCCGTCCTCTCGCACGGCGTCCAGCCGTCCGTGGTCGACGCGCTGACCCAGGCGGCCGGCCCGCCGGTCGCGGCCTGGGCGTGGGCGCTGCTGTCGGTCGCCGCGGTCTGGGGGCTCTGCGCGGTGCTCGCCCGCCGGGGCGTCGTCGTCCGGGTGTAGCGGCTCACGTCTCGGATGGGTCGGCCGCCGCGAGCCGGCCGACGCTGACGACCGACAGGCCCCGGTCGCCGAGCCGTGCGAGCAGGTCGGGCAACCCCCGCACCTCGACCTCGCGCCGCGTGGTCAGCCGGCGGGCGAAGGCCGCCTGCGGGTGGAACGTGCCCCGTCCGATCCCGTCGTGCAGCCCGACGACGTCGCCGGGAGCAGCGGTCCGCCCGACGTAGGCGGCCACCGCCGCCGGGTCGCGGTCGTCGCCCGGTCCCCGGGTGCACGACCACATGTGCACGTCGTAGCCGAGTTCGGCGCAGACCCGCAGCGCGTACCCGGTCAGCTCCCCGCGCGGCGGCCGGAACCCGACCGCCGGTCGCCCGGTGAGGTCCTCCACGGTGTGGGCGCACCTGGTGATCTGGTCGCGGGTCTCCTGGAGCGAGAGCCGGGTGAGGTCCCGGTGGCTCCAGGTGTGGTTGCCGATCTCGTGCCCCGCCGCCACCACCTCCCGCACCAGCGTCGGGGAGGCGACCACGCTGGCGCCGAGCACGTAGAAGGTCGCGGTCGCCCCGGCCGCGGCCAGGGCGTCGAGCACGCGGGGGGTGAAGGTCTCGGTCGGACCGTCGTCGAAGGTGATCGCGACGGCGTTCGCCGTCGCCGGCAGGGACCACACCACCCGGTGGGCGCCGATCCGCAGGGGCGCGCCGAAGTCCCCGGTCGCCCCGCGCCGCTCGTCTCCGGACGCCGGGGAGGGCGAGGCCGCGCCGTCGTACAGCGGCCCGGCGGCGGCGCCCGTGAGCAGGCCCGCGGCGCCGGCACCGAAGGCCGCCAGGAACGTCCGACGCGTGGGCACCCGCCCATCTCCGCACGTCAGCGGCCTGGGCGCCAGGGTCCAACGGCCGGGACCGGGTACACCCAGGAGGTCCACTGCTGACTCCCAGCTTCCTCCCAGGGCCGGCGCGCACGGTGGTCCCACCCGGACGGACGAGGGGGGGTCGGCCCATGCGCCTCTGGCACTGGTTCACCGGTCTCTCGCTGGTCCACGGACCGGTGCACGCGGCGCTGCTCCTGGGGACGAGCCTCGGCCTCGGCGTCCTCCTCGCCGCTCGGCACGGCCGGCGGTGGTGGACCCGGCGCGTGCCGGTCGCCGTCGCCGTCGCCGTCGCCGCGGTGGCCGGCGGGTGGCTGCTGGTCGAGGTGACCAGGCCCTGGCCCGACGGGCTCCCGGGTGGGGTGATGGTGTGGGTCGGGGCCGGCGTGCTCGCCCTCGCCCTCCTCCCCCTCGTGTGGCGCCGGCAGCGGTGGTGGGTGCGCGCGGTGGCCGTGGTCGCCGCGGCGACCGTCGTCCTCGGCGCCGCGGACGGCGTGGACGCCGTCTACGGCTCCTTCCCCACGGTCGCGACGGCGCTCCAGCTGCCGCCCTACGACCAGGTGCCCGCGTCGCAGGTGCTCACCGCGGGCGCGCCGTCCCCGGCGGCTGCTCCCCCGGCGCCGCTGTGGCAGACGTGGCGGGCACCGGCGGAC
>DASQXT010000518.1:0-2492 GCA_035639575.1 Geodermatophilus sp. | reverse complement strand
CCGGTCAGCCGGTGCACCTCGGCCGCGTCCGCGATCTTCTCGAAGGGGTCCCGGGGGACCCCGGCCTGGGGGAACACCCGGAACCGGGTGCCGGAGTTGCCGAACGCCCAGGAGGGCAGCTCGATGGTCTGCTCGGCCAGTGCGGCGAGTGCGGCGGCGGGGGTCATCGTCGATCTCCTCGGTCCGGGAGGGGACGGTCCGACTCTGCTCGCCGGCCATCCTCTGAAACGACTCAAGTGCTGCCCCGAACGGTAGGACGTGTCCGCCGTCACGTCAACGGTCCACCTCGAAGCTGTCGAGATGCGCAGCTCACGCGCCGGGCCCAGCAGCGCCGCTTCGCGAACGAGCCGGTCGCACGGGTCAGGAAGGCGCCGCAGAGCCCTCTCCTCCATCGGCGACCGAGCCAGGGGGCTTGCGCGGGGCGGGCGCTGGATGTCACAGTGGCCGCCGTCACGAACTGAAACGGTTCATTCCGCGGTGGACGGGCCTGCGAGTGCCGTCGAGCCCTCACCGGGACGCCCACGGAGGTGGCACGTGGCCGAGCGGGTCTGTTTCCTCATGCACCTGAGGCCGGAGCTCGTCGACGAGTACCTCGAGGCCCACCGCGAGGTGTGGCCGGAGATGCTCGAGGCGCTGTCCCGCCACGGTTGGCGGGACTACTCGCTGTTCCTCCGTCCCGAGGACGGCCTGGTGGTCGGGTTCGTCGAGACCGACGACTTCGACGCCGCGGTGGCCGGCATGGACGCCGAGGACGTCAACTCCCGCTGGCAGGCCCGCATGAGCCGCTTCTTCGTCGCCGGGGCCCGCCCCGACCAGCAGATGGAGCGGTTGACCCGGTACTTCCACCTGGCCTGACGGCCGATCCCGCCCGACCGTCCCCCGGTCGGGCCAGCACGCGCCCGCCACGGCCCCAGAGCCGGTCCACCGAGCGGGTCCCCTCCCCCCGTACGCCGAGGAAGGCAGCTGCGACCATGCGCATCGGAGCCAAGGAGACGAAGGGTTGGAAGGCGACCATCTCGGTCGCCATGTCCAACTACATCGAGGCGGGGTCGATCATCGCGATCGCCACGAGCCTCAGCCTGTGGCAGGACCACTTCGGGATCAGCAACCTCGCCGTCGGGCTGCTGGCCGCCTTCTCGGCCAACGCCTTCGGCGCCGCCATCGGTGCGGCGATCGGCGGGCCGATGTGCGACCGGTTCGGCCGCAAGTTCATCTACACCTACGACCTGGTGGTCTACATGGTCGGCGTGCTGCTGGCCGCGTTCGCCGTCTCCTTCTGGATGCTGCTGGTCGCGTTCGTGCTGACCGGCATCGCGGTGGGCGCCGGGGTGCCGGCCTCCTGGACCTACATCGCCGAGGAGGCACCTCCCGGGCAGCGCGCGAAGCACGTCGGCACCGCTCAGCTGGCCTGGTCGCTGGGTCCGGTGATCGGGTTCCTGCTCGCCGTCCTCCTCGGCCCGCTGGGCCTGCTGGGCAGCCGGATCATCTTCCTGCACCTGTTCGTGGTCGCCTTCGTCGTCTGGTACATCCGGCAGGGGCTGTCGGAGTCGAAGCTGTGGCAGGAGGAGCGCGACGCCGACTTCTCGGGCGGCACCGGCCCCGCCCCGCGCCGGGGCCTGCGCGAGCTGCTGTCGCGCCCGGTGAACACCAAGGCGCTGCTGGTCCTCTTCGGCGTCTACGGCTTCTGGAACCTCGTCGCCGGACAGGCCGGCATCTTCATGCCGCGCGTCTACGAGACCGCCGGCGTGGAGAGCGCCGTCGAGCAGAACCTGCTGCAGGTGCTGGTCTGGACCTGCACCGTGCTGGCCACCTGGTTCGGCTTCATGCGCTACGCCGACCGCGTGGACCAGCGGGTGTTCTACGCCCTCGGCGCGGCGCTGGGCATCGTCGGCTGGCTGTTCCTGGTCTACGGCGGCGGGTCCCTGCCGGCGCTGCTGGGTTACGCGATCTGCTGGGGCCTGTCCGCCGGCATCGGCGCCCAGGCCTTCTACGCCCTGTGGACCAGCGAGCTGTTCGCCACCCCGTACCGGGCCAGCGCCCAGGGCGTGCTGTTCTTCGCCGCCCGGATCGCGGTCGGCGGCCTGTCCTACTGGTTCCCGACGCTGCTCGCCGAGCAGGGCGTGCCCTTCGTCGGCACCCTGTGCATCGGACTGCTGGTGGTCGCGCTGCTGGTGGGGACCATCTGGACGCCGCAGACCCGGGGCAAGTCGCTGCACCAGATCGAGGTCGAGCGCTACGGCGAGCCGGTGTCCGCGAGGGCCGGCGCGGCGAGTGCGACGACGGGTTCGCTCGGCCGGGAGGCCTGACCGGTCACCGACCCGGGTGCTCCCGGCCGTGGCCGGGAGCACCCGGGTCGGTGACCCCACGGAGGCCTCGGCGTCCCGCCGGGCCGGAGGCCGGGACACCGCTGAGCGCGCCGCTGCGGGCCGCTGGACGGGTCGTGAAAGGGTTCATCCGCGGCGGGCAGGACGCGTGGGCGCTGCACCCTCGTG
>DASQXT010000517.1:0-3210 GCA_035639575.1 Geodermatophilus sp. | reverse complement strand
GGGACCAGCGCCGCGAACAGCAGCGCGAGCAGCACCCCGCCGAGCAGCAGGCCCAGCGCGCCGAGCACGACGGTGCCCAGGCCCACCAGCAGGACGACGTCCGGCAGCGCGGTCGCCACCCCGGCCCGCTCCAGCGCGGCGGTGCCACGGGCTGCCAGCCCGCGCCGCGCGAGCACCCGCTCCACCGCGGCACCGGCGGCGGCCGACGCCCCGGCCAGCGCGGACGCCGGCCGGGCGACGGCGGGGTCGAGCCGGGACAGCGGCACCCGCCGCGGCCCGGTCGGGAGGACGACGAGGGCGAGCAGCAGCAGCGCGCCGGTGACCGCGAGCAGGCCCGCGACGAGCAGCATCAGGCCCACCCCCGCCGCGGCTCGACGGTGCCGAAGACCCGCGGCGAGACGCGGATGCCGAGCTCGTCGAAGCGGTCGGTGAACCGGGGCCGCACCCCGGTGGCCACCGGCTTGCCGAGGAAGCGGCCGGCGGCGTCGACGCCTGCGGAGTAGTCGAAGAGGAAGGCGTCCTGCAGGGTGACCGTCTCCCCCTCCATGCCCTGCACCTCGGTCACGTGGGTGACCCGCCGGGTGCCGTCGCGCAGCCGGGTCAGCTGGACGACGACGTCGACGGCCGAGGCGATCTGCTCGCGGATGGCGCGCAGCGGCAGGTCCATGCCCGCCATCAGCACGAGGGTCTCCAGCCGGGCGATGGCGTCGCGCGGGGAGTTGGCGTGCACCGTCGACAGCGAGCCGTCGTGGCCGGTGTTCATCGCCTGCAGCATGTCCAGCGACTCACCACCGCGGCACTCCCCGACCACGATCCGGTCGGGGCGCATCCGCAGCGAGTTGCGCACCAGGTCGCGGATGGTGATCGCACCCCGGCCCTCGATGTTGGGCGGCCGGGACTCCAGCCGGACGACGTGGTCCTGCTGGAGCTGCAGCTCGACGGCGTCCTCGATGGTGACGATCCGCTCGCCCTCGGGGATGAAGGACGAGAGCACGTTGAGCAACGTGGTCTTCCCGGTGCCGGTGCCGCCGGAGACGATCACGTTCAGGCGCGCCTCGACGCAGGCGCGCAGCAGCTCGGCCATCTCCGGCGAGAGGGTGCCGAAGCCGATCAGGTCGTCGACGGTGAACGGGTCCTTGGCGAACTTGCGGATGGTCAGCGTCGACCCGCTGAACGCCAGCGGCGGGATGATCGCGTTGACCCGGGAGCCGTCGGCCAGCCGGGCGTCGACCAGCGGCGAGGACTCGTCGATCCGCCGTCCCACCCGGGAGACGATCCGGTCGATCACCCGGCGCAGGTGCTCCTCGGAGGTGAACCGGGCGGCCGTGCGGACCAGCCGGCCCTCCTGCTCGACGTAGACCGCGTCCGGGCCGTTGCACATGATCTCGGTGACGGTGGGGTCGTCGAGCAGCCGCTGCAGCGGGCCGTAGCCGAGGACGTCGTCGGCGAGCTCGGCGGTCAGCCGGGCGCGCTCCTCGGCCGACAGCGGGACCCGCTCCTCCTCGACCACCTCGTCGAGCTCGCCGAGGACGACGGCGCGCAGCTGCTCCTCGGACAGCGACGGGTCGTTCATCCGGTTGCCCATGCGCTCGAACAGCGCCTTGGCGACGCGGTCCTTGAGCCGGGCGAGCGCGTCGACGGGCGGCGGCACGGCCGCCGGGACGGCGGCCCGGGGTGCAGGGAGCGGAGTGGGCGCGTCGGTCTCGGGCGCGGCGTGCCGCCCCTGCGCCGCGGCGAGGCGAGAGGCGAGGTTCACGACGCCGCCCGGTGCGTGCCGGCGGAGGTCACGACGCCGCCCGGTGCGTGCAGGCGGAGGTCACGACGCCGCCCGGTGCTTGGCGCGGTAGCGGCCGGGCTTGACGATGGGGGTCGCGGCGAACCGGGACACCAGCCGGCGCAGCTCCTTGACCACCGGGTCGCGGCGACCGGAGGCGAGGATCGGCACGCCCTGGTTGGTCGTCGCCGGCACCGCGGCCGAGCGCGGCAGGACGACGTCCACCCCGGTGCCGATGGCGGTCTCGACGTCGCGCACCGAGAGCCCGCCCTTCGGGTCGGCGAGGTTCATGACCACGTGCCGGCCGGCCGGGATCATGCACAGCTCGCGGAGCACGTCGAGCTCCTTGCGCAGGCCCCGGACGCCGGGGACGTCCATGCTGCTGAGCATCACGACGTCGGTGGCCCGGTCGAGGGCGGCGAGCGTCTGCTCCGACAACCCCGGCGCGGTGTCGACGACGACGTAGCGGAACTCGCGGGCCAGCGAGGTGAGCAGCCGGCTGACGTCGGTGGCGCTCACCGTGTCGCCGGCGGCCGGGGACTCCGCGCCGCAGACGGCGTACAGGCCGCTGGGGTGCTGGGTGAGGAAGGTCTTGAGCACCATCGTGTCCTCGGCCGCCGGGCCGTGCGCGACGTCGGGCAGTGCGTACTCGGGTGTCAGGCCCAGCGCGGAGGCGACGTCGCCGAACTGGACGTCGAGGTCGACCAGCACCGTCGACTGGGGCGCGGCCGAGGTCAGGCCGATCGCGAGGTTGGTCGAGACGGTCGTCTTGCCGACGCCGCCCTTCGGGGAGGCCACGGCGATGACCCGCCCGGTGTAGCGGGCGGTCTCCTCGACCGGGCGCAGCACCCGCCGGCGGCCGGCCGCGGCGGAGCCGGCGCGCTCGACGGCGGCGCGGATCTCGCCGGCGTCCGCGGCGGGCGCGAGCAGGTCGCGGACGCCGGCCCGCATCGCCTCCTGCCAGGTCTGCGGCGCCGGGTCGGCGAGCAGGACGACGCTGATGCCGGGGCACTGCGCGTCGAGTCGGGCGGCCAGGGAGAACACCTCCTGCGGCGGCGCGAGCGGGCCGATCAGCAGGACCTCGGGCAGCTCGCCGTCGACCAGCTGCTCGAACAGTCGGGCCGGGTCGGCGGGCAGCCGGCCGGCGGGCAGCACGTGCACGTCGCCGTCGGTCGCCTGCTTCACGCGCAGGACGAGGTCCTCGTCGCCTGCACCGAGCACCACGCGAGTCATGAGTAGTCCTTGTCGTAGACGTTGGCCGGGGTGAGGACCTCGGTGCCGGACGTGTCGACGCCCTCGGGCTCGAGGGACAGCCAGACGGTGCCGTGCTCCATGCCGAAGACGACCGCCTCGACCGCCTCGGGGCGCAGCCCGAGGGTGACCAGGAGACTGGCCGAGGGCGCCGCGCCGCCGGAGGAGGCGGTGTCGGTCCCCTC
>DASQXT010000516.1:0-29276 GCA_035639575.1 Geodermatophilus sp. | reverse complement strand
TCGACCAGGTGCAGAACCTCTCCGCGCACATGCCCGAGAACCTCCGAGGCCTCGTCGACCTGGCCTTCTGGGCCCACCTGCGCCTCGGCGAGCTGCTGGCCCTCCGCATCGGCGACATCGACATGGACGCCGGCACCGTGGCCGTGCAGCGGCAGGTCGTGGAGACGGACGTGGGCCCCGTGGAGAGCGCACCGAAGGTGGGTAGCCAGCGCGTCGTCCACCTCCCCCGCAGGGCGTCTCAGCACTGGCCGAGCACCTGAAGACCCGCTCCCCGGCGCTGCTCGGGTAGCGCAAACCCGCTGGTCAGAGCGGAGGGCGTGGGATTCGAACCCACGATGGGTGTTACCCCATAGCGGTTTTCAAGACCGCCGCCATCGGCCACTAGGCGAGCCCTCCTGGCAGGTGCAGGCGACCGACCTGCACCTCCCCCGCGTGCCCGTGCGACCCGACACCGTCCCTGGGAGTCCCGGAGGACCCCACGGTGCCCCTGCTGGTCGCACGGCTGTTGCACGCGAGAGGCCATGCTACGGACGTCGTCCGACGCAGGTCACCCCGGCGACGACGTGGCCGGTGAGGCGTCCGGTCGGCGGGCTGACGGCCTCGGCTGGTCACGCACGCCACGTCAGCCGGGGCTGCGGCCGGACGGCGCGCTCGCCTCCGTCGGCGCGAGTGCCCGCCGGGGGCCGGTCAGTAGGTGAACCGGCCCACGGCGGTGCGCAGGTCGGCGGCCATCCGGGACAGCTCGTCGACCGCCGTGCGGGTCTGGCCGAGGGCCTGGTTCGTGGTGTCGGCCGCGGTGGAGACGCCGCCGATGTTGACCGCGATCTGGCCGGAGCCGTCGGCCGCCTCGCCGACCGAGCGCGACATCTCCGTCGTGGTGGCCGTCTGCTCCTCCACGGCGCTGGCGATGGTCAGCTGGTAGTCGTTGATCTGGCCGATGACCTCGCTGATCCGCCCGATGGCGGCGACGGCACCCGAGGTGTCGTGCTGGATGGTCTCGACCCGCCGGGCGATGTCCTCGGTCGCCTTGGCCGTCTCCTGCGCCAGCTCCTTGACCTCGTTGGCCACCACGGCGAACCCCTTGCCCGCCTCCCCGGCCCGGGCCGCCTCGATCGTCGCGTTGAGCGCCAGCAGGTTGGTCTGCTCGGCGATCGAGGTGATCACCTTGACCACGTCGCCGATCTCCTTCGACGACTCCCCGAGCTTGGTCACCGTCACGGTCGTCTCCTGCGCCTCGGTCACCGCCGCCGCCGCGACCCGCGCGGCCTCGTTGGCGTTCTTGGAGATCTCCCGGATGGAGGCACCCATCTCGTCAGCGCCGGCCGCCACGGTCTGCACGTTGCGCGAGACCTCCTCGGCCGCGCCCGCCACGACGCCGGACTGCGCGGAGGTCTCCTCCGCCGACGCCGAGATCTGCGACGACGACGCCGACAGCTCCTCCGACGAGGCAGCGACGGCGTCCGCACTGGCGGCCACGGAGGCGACCACCGCGCGGAGGTTCTCCCGCGCGGCGTCGAGGGCGGCGGCCATGCGGCCGACCTCGTCGCGGGAGTCCAGGCCCGATGTGACGGTCAGGTCGCCGGCCGCGAGCGCCTCGGCGACCCGCTGCGCCTCGCGCACGCCACGGGTCATGGACCGGGCGACGAGCACCCCGAGCCCCAGCGCGACCAGCACGCCGGCCACCACCAGCACCACGAGCGTGGTGCGCGTCGCCCGGTAGTCGTCGCGGGCGTTCGTCACGGCGGCCTCGGCCGCGGTCCGCTCGGCCGACGTCAGCTCCGTGAGGATCTCCTGGACCCGGGTCATGTGCGGTGTGAGGTACTGGTCGCGAGCGGCGAAGTAGCCGCGGGTGTCGCCGGCCGCACTGGCCGGGAAGGCGTACGTCTGCACGCCGTCGGCATAGCTCGCGTACTCCTCGCGGACGGTCTCGACCAGCTCGTGGTCACCGGAGCGGGTGTGCTCCGCGTAGGCGGCCAGCGCGCCGTCGAACGACGCCGCTGCGGTGGCGAACCGGTCGGCCCACTGCAGCTTGAACTGCGGGTCCAGGGACCCGACGTGGCTCGTCACGTCGAGCTGGGACTCCGTCATGGCCAGCCGCGCCTCGGCGAGGTCGGCCGCGCCGGTCATGTCGTGCTCGGAGACGGCCGCCGTCTCGTCGTGGGTCGCGCCCACCGCCTGGATGCCCACGACCCCGACCGTGGCGGCGACCACCGCTGTGGTTCCGACAGCCGTCAGCACCTTCACCGCGACGGGGCGGTCGGTGAACCAGCGCTGGTGACGAGCAGGGAGCGGCACGCGCATCGAGGTCTCCGGGGTCCGGCGCCGGCCACCCTGTCGTAGCCGCCGTCGTTCCGAACTTCGGATGCCGGTGCCGGTCGATCAAGTCGAGCGGCGTTCCCGTCTCCGGACGCGGACCCGGTCGGTGCCGGGCCGCGGGTCAGTCGCCCTGATCCGCGGGCGCCTCCCGGGCGGCGTCCTGCTCGCGGCGGAAGCGGAGCGACTCGACCAGCACGTAGCCGAACAGGACGCTCCAGGCGAAGGAGAGGAACGCCTCCCCCCACGCGGCGTCCACGAGCTGCCCCACCAGTTGCACCAGGCTGTAGGCGAGCGCAGCGGCGGCCAGCAGCTGCACGCCGCGGTTGCCGAACCAGGGCGGGCGGAACGGAGCGGCGGCCACGGCGCCACGTTAGCCGGACGTGCGCGGTGGGGACGCGGACCTCCCCGTGTTGATCATGGGGTTGTCGCCCCTGACCACGCCGGG
This sequence comes from Geodermatophilus sp., assembly GCA_035639575.1. Lineage (GTDB taxonomy): Bacteria > Actinomycetota > Actinomycetes > Mycobacteriales > Geodermatophilaceae > Geodermatophilus. Next base: position 26,515 of record DASQXT010000516.1, on the reverse strand, counting down.
TCGCGGAGTGTCCGCCGGCATCAAGCCCATGATCAACGACGGCGAATGGCGAACGGCGAACGGCGGACGGCGGACGGCGAACGGCGGCAGGCGGCAGGTGGCGGGCGGCGGTTACGCGGCGAGCTCCCCCGCGCGGACGACACACGCCCCGCCGAGCGGCTCCACCGCGAAGCCGCGCCCCGAGAGCACCTCGGCCAGCGCCCGGTTCATCACCTGCTGCACCAGCGCGTCGGCGGCGGCGCCGTGCAGCTGGTCCAGGCTCATCCGGTCGTGCTGCCGCCAGCTGACGACGACACCGTCCAGGGCCGCCTCGGGGGTCAGGCACACGCCACCGAGCTCGCCGTCGGCGCCGGTGGTGTCGTAGAGGAACAGCCCCGCCTCGGCCAGCACCGCGACCACCTCGACGACCAGACCGGGCAGCGGGTGCTCGTCGTCCAGGTCGGCGTCCCAGCCCGCCGGCAGCCGGTCGACCTGCTCGCCGAGGAACGACCACCAGGCCCGGTCCTGCGGGGAGGAGCGGCGGCGCAGCAGGCCGTCGGCCCGGCGGACGCCGTACACGGGGTGGGCGTCGGCCGGGGCGTCCTCGAGGTCCTCGAGGGCCCACACGGCCTCGTCACGGTCCCCGAACGGACCGGCGACGACGAACCCGGGGCCGTCCTCCTCCTCGACGACCAGCCACCAGCCCTGGCGGACGACGCCGCCCAGGACCACCTCGCTGAACCGGGTGCCCACGATGGTCACCGGTCACCACCCTCCCCCGACAACGGGCCGCCACCGGGGAAGGGCGACGGTTCCCGTGCGCCGTCGACTGCGCGGACGGCGGTGCGGAAACCATAGGTCTCGCAGCGCGTTTCCCCGGGACGCGCGCGACGTGCCCCGACGCCTGCGACGCCGAATCGTTGCCAATCGCCCCAGCGACCACGGTGACCCGCCCCAGCACGCACCCACATGTCGACCGGTCCGAGCGTCACGGTGGTCCCGGGGCGGTCGGTGACCCCCGGACGGCGGCGCGCGCCGTCGGCGTGTCAGACCGCGACGGCGGTGACGAACGTGCAGATGCCCTCGCCGTGCTGCGCGCGCCGCCGCAGCCCGAGGAGTGCGAGCAGGGCCATCTCCACGCGGTAGGCCGCGCGGGTCAGGCCGGAGTAGAAGGTGTCCCCACCGCGCGTGACCCGGATGTCGCCGAACCCGGCCAGCCGAACGTGCTCGGCCAGCATCCAGTCCGGGAGGATCGTGATGTGCCCGGGCTCGTGGTAGTGCCGGGGGCCGAAGATGAACGGCGCGCCGCGGAGGAACATCTTCAGCCGCGAGTGCGGGTGCGTGACGTTCGGCGTGCTGACCAGCAGCATGTCGCCGGGCCGCAGCAGCGAGCGGATCGAGCGGAGCACCTGCCGCGGGTTCTCCACGTGCTCGAGCGTCTCGACGCACACCACCATGTCGAACGGGCCGCGGGTCCGGTCGGTCCACTGCGGGTCGTCCAGGTCCAGCCGGTGGATCCAGTCGTGCGGCGGGTCCAGGTCGGTGGGGACGACGTCGAATCCGGCCTCCCGCAGCCGCACCGCGAGCGCACCGCAGCCGGCGCCCACCTCGAGCACCCGCCCGCCGTCCGGCAGTGCCACCTGCGCCAGCTCGACGGCGTACTCGTGCACGCCCGGGGCGGCGTGCACGGAGTGACCCTCGTAGGTCTGCACCGCCTGGGTGCGCCGGCCGCTCCGCTGCTCAACCCCCGCCATCGGGCCAGCCTCGCACAGCGGGTCGCCCGGTGACCGACCCGCTCGGCAGTCCGGCGGGTCCGGCCCACCGCGACGGGCGACCGCGGCCGGCGTCCCGGCCTACAGGGCGACCTCGGCGAGCAGGTCCACCTGCGCCGGGTCGGAGACCGTGGGGTCGAGGAGGAGCTCGTCCACCCCGACCTCGGTGAAGGCCGCGATGACCTCCTCGATCGCCTGCCGGGAGCGGTGCGCGCTCCCGGCGATGTACTCCGCCGTCTCCCTGCCCATCGGCTCGTAGTAGTCGAGCAGGTAGGCCCGGGACTGCTCCTCCGTGTCACCGAGGGAGAAGTAGTTCAGCGCGGCGATGCGCGGGGAGCCCTCGCGGCCGGCCTCCACCCAGGCGGCGCGGACCCGCTCGACGAAGGGTGCGGCCCCCTCCGGCGGCAGGCCCCCCGCCGTCCAGCCGATGCCGTGCTCCACCGCCCGGCGGATCGCCGCGTCGGTGTTGCCGCCGACGAGGACGGGGACCCCGGGGTGGCCGGTCTCGGGCGCCGCCGGGCGGGTCCCCTCCAGGAGCGGCTCCCCCGCCCAGGCCCGCCGGAGGTCGGCCAGTTGCTGGTCGAACAGCCGGCCGCGGCCGGCGAAGTCGCGCCCGGTCAACGCGTAGTCCGCCGGCCGCCACCCGACCCCGAGGCCCAGCGTCAGCCGCCCACCACTGAGCTCCTGCACGGTGGCGGCCTGCTTGGCCAGCTCGGCCGTGCTCCGGGCCGGCGCGATCAGCACGTTCGGCAGGAACCGGATCCGCTCGGTCACCGCGCTGGCGGCGGCGAACACCGTGAGCTCCTCGTAGGAGGGGTAGGAGACCGCGCCGATCGAGGCCAGGCTGGAGAAGCCGGCCGCCTCGGCCCGTCTGGCCCACTCGAGCAGCTGGGCACCCGTGGTGCCCCGGATGCTGTTGGGGATGCCGATGCCGATCTCCATGCCGGGTCCTCTCCTCAGGTCGTGCTCGACCAACCACTCCACTGCTGGACCGTGACCACGAGCAGCGGCCCCGCCGGGGGCTGCTCGCGGTACTGCGGGTGCCGCTCGGCGAGTGCTGCGAGACCGGGGTGCGCGGCCGGGGGCTGGTCCACCACCGCGGCCGTGCCGTCCGCCCGGACCCACCACAGGCGCGACCAGTCGTCCTCGTAGTGGTCGACGAGCAGGGCGCAGCGCGGCTCGACCCGGACGTTGGCCAGCCGCTGCAGGGCGGACGTGCGCTTGGGCTTGGCGTCGACCGCCGAGTAGACCGTGCTGTCGACGAGCGCGAAGACGAGGGGGACCACGTGCGGCGCGCCGTCCGGTCGCACCGTGGCCAGGCGGGCCACCGCGCTGGAGGCGAAGCGCCTGCGCAGTTCCGCGGTCTGCACGCGGCTGTCCTACCAGGGACGACGGCACCCGAGGAACCCGCGACTGCGCAGGTGCGGTCGCCGACGCGCGCCGACACGCCGTCCCGGGCGACCGCGGGTGCTCACTCGGCGACGGTGGCCTCCGCGCGCTCGACCGGGCGGCCGACGACGCCGTGCAGGTGGCAGGCGGCGAGCTGCCCCGGCGCGCCGACCGGCTGCAGCGCCGGGTCGACGTCCGGGCACGGCTCGAAGGCGTACGGGCAGCGGGTGCGGAACCGGCAGCCGCTGGGGACGGCGGCCGGCGAGGGGACGTCGCCGCGCAGCACGATCCGCCGGCGGGTCCGCTCCAGCGACGGGTGCGGCACGGGCACCGCCGACAGCAGCGCCTGGGTGTAGGGCATCTGCGGGTCCGAGCCGACCGCCGACGCCGGGCCCACCTCGACGACCCGCCCGAGGTACATCACCGCGATCCGGTCGGAGACGTGCCGGACGGCGGACAGGTCGTGCGAGATGAACAGCAACGTGAGCCCGAGCCGCCGCTGCAGCCGGCGCAGCAGGTTGAGCACCTGGGCCTGGACGCTGACGTCGAGGGAGGCGATCGCCTCGTCGCAGACCAGGAAGTCCGGCTCGCCGGCCAGCGCCCGGGCGATGCCGACCCGCTGCCGCTGCCCGCCGGAGAACTCGTGCGGGTAGCGGTCGGCCACCGCCGGGTCCAGGCCGACCAGCTCCAGCAGCTCGGCGACCCGCTCGGCGCGCTCCCGCCGTCCCGACCGCAGGCCGTGCACCTCCAGCGGCTCGGACACCGTCTGCCGCACGGTCCGGCGCGGGTCGAGCGAGGCGAACGGGTCCTGGAAGACCATCCCGGCGCGCCGGCGCAGCGCCCGCATCGCCCGGCGGTCCAGGCCGGTGACGTCGGTGCCGTCGAAGGTGACCGTGCCGCCGGTCGGCTCCACCAGGCGCAGCAGCGCGTTGCCCAGCGTCGACTTCCCGCAGCCGGACTCGCCGACCAGCCCGAGCGTCTCGCCGCGCCGGATGTCGAGGTCCACGCCGTCGACCGCGCGCAGCACGCCGGTCGTCCGCCGCAGCGCGCCGCCGGAGCGGACCGGGAAGTGCACCTCCAGCCCGCGCGCGGAGACCAGGACGTCGCTCACGAGCCCTCCTCGCACCACGTCGCCGCGCGGTGCGGCAGGGCGCCGCCGGACGCGCCCACCACCGCCAGCGGCGGCTGCTCGGTCGCACACCGCGGGTCCGACCGCACGGGGCAGCGCGGCCAGAACACGCAGCCCGGCGGCAGGTCGGTCGGCGCGGGCGGCACCCCCGGCACGGTCGCCAGCTCACCGTCGTCGGACGTGGCCAGGTCGGGCAGCGCGCCGAGCAGGCCGCGCGTGTACGGGTGCGCCGGCCGCTCGAGGACGTCGTCCACCGTGCCGTCCTCCACGCAGCGCCCGCCGTACATGACCAGCACCCGGTCGGCGATCCCGGCGACGACGCCGAGGTCGTGGGTGATCCAGATGACCCCGGTGCCGTGCTCGCTCTGCAGCCCCGCCACCAGGTCGAGGATCTGCGCCTGCACGGTCACGTCGAGCGCCGTGGTGGCCTCGTCGGCGATGAGCAGGCTCGGCGAGTTCGACAGCGCGATCGCGATGACCACCCGCTGGCGCATGCCGCCGGAGAGCTCGTGCGGATAGCGGTCCAGCGCACGCTGCGGGTCGGGCAGGCCCACCTCGGTCAGCAGCCCGGCCGCCCGGTCCCGCGCCTCGGCCCTGGACACCTCGCCGTGGGCGCGGATCCCCTCGACCAGTTGCCGGCCGATCGTCAGGACCGGGTTCAGCGAGGTCATGGGGTCCTGGAAGACCATCCCGACGCCGGGGCCGCGCACCTCGCGCAGCCGCTCGGGGGGCATGGTGAGCAGGTCCTCGCCGTCCAGCCGCGCGGAGCCGGTCACCGTGGCCACGCGGGCGGGCAGCAGCCCGAGCAGCGCCAGGACCGAGACGCTCTTGCCGCTGCCGGACTCGCCGACGACGGCGACCGTCTCGCCGCGCCCGACGGTGTAGCTCAGCCCGTTGACGACCTCGGCCGGACCGCGCGGCGTGCGCAGCCGGACCCGGAGGTCCTCGACCTCCAGCAGCGGCGCACTCACCGACCGCTCCCGGCCATCAGCGTGCGCTGGCGCGGGTCGAGGACGTCGCGCAGCCCGTCGCCGAGCAGGTTGAAGCAGAGCACGGTCAGGAAGATCGCCATCCCCGGGAAGAAGGCCAGCCACCAGGCCAGGTCGATGTAGCCGCGCCCCTCGGCCAGCATGAGCCCCCACGACGGGTTGGGCGGCTGGGTGCCCAGCCCGAGGAAGGACAGCGCCGCCTCGGCCAGGACGGCGAAGGCCAGGCTGATCGAGGTCTGCACGATGATCGGCGGTGCGGCGTTGGGCAACACGTGCCGGGTGAGCAGCCGGAGGTCCGAGGCGCCCACCGACCGCGACGCCCGCACGTACACCTCCTCCCGGACGCCGAGCACGCTGGCGCGGGTCACCCGGGCGAAGACGGGGATGTAGACGATGCCGATGGCCAGGGCGGTGTTGCCCGCCCCCGGGCCACGGACGGCGAGCACCGCGATCGCCAGCAGCACCGCCGGGAAGGCGAACAGGACGTCCATCAACCGCATCAGGACGTCGTCCACCCAGCGGCCGTAGAAGCCGGCCAGCAGGCCGATGAGGGCACCGACGACCAGGGCGAAGGCGACCGCCAGGAACCCCACCCGCAGCGAGACCGCCGCCCCCAGGATCACCCGGCTGAGGATGTCCCGGCCGAGGTCGTCGGTGCCGAACGGGTGCGCCAGGCTCGGCGGCTGCAGCCGGTCCTCCACCGAGATCTCGTTGGGGCCGTACGGCGCGATGGCCTCGTCGAGGACCGCCATGAGGACGATGAGCAGCAGCACCGTCGCCGCGACCGCCGCGGTGGGGTTGCGGGCGAGCAGGGCGAGCGTCTGCTGCCAGCGCGGCCGCGGGGGTCGCGCCGTCGAGGGGACGCCGGTGGCGGTGGCGGTCGGTGAGGCTGCGGGCTCGGGCAGCGGTGCGCCGGTCATCGCAGCAGGCCTCGGCTGTGTGTCATCGCAGCAGGCCTCGGCTGGAGTGTCATCGGCGGATCCGCGGGTCGATGGCGGTGTAGAGCAGGTCGACCACCAGGTTGATCACCAGGAACACCACGGCGAACAGCAGGATCGCGCCCTGCAGGACCGGGTAGTCCCGGGACTGGACCGCCTGCAGGGCCAGCTGCCCGAGGCCCGGCCAGGCGAAGACGATCTCGACCACCACCACCCCCGACAGCAGGTACGCCAGCTGTACGCCGGTGACGGTGACGAGAGGCAGCAGCGCGTTGCGCAGCACGTGCCAGGTGAAGACCTGCCGCGCCGGCAGCCCCTTGGCCTGCGCCGTCCGGACGTGGTCGGCTCCGAGGGCCTCGAGGACGCTGGAGCGCACGAACCGGGTGATCACCGAACCGGACACCACCCCGGTGACCACTGCCGGCAGCAGCAGCCGCTGCGCCCAGCCGCCCGGGTCCTCCGTGAGCGGGACGTAGCCGCCCGAGGGCAGCCAGCCCAGCGTCCCGGCGAAGACCAGGATGAGCACGATCGCCATCCAGAACTCCGGCACCGAGATGCCGATCTGGCTGAGCACCGTGGCGACCCGGTCGACGACCGACCGGGGCCGCAGCGCCGACACGGTGCCCAGCGGGACGGCGATGAGCAGCGCCACCAGGATCGAGGCGAAGGCCAGGGTGAGCGTCGCGGGGAGCCGCTCGGCGATCAGCGAGGTGACCGTCTCCCCGCTGCGGAAACTGACCCCGAGGTCCCCGGTGAGGGCCCGGCCCGCCCAGCCGAGGTACTGGGTGACCAGCGGCTGGTCCAGGCCGGACCGCGCGAGGAGCGCGTCGTAGGTCCCCTGGTCGAAGCGCGTGCCCAGGGCCAGCCGGATCGGGTCGCCCGGCACCATCTGGACCAGGCCGAACACGATGACGCTCACCCCCACCAGGACGACGAGCGACTGACCGCCCCGGCGGAGGAGGTAGCCGGTCAGGGCAGCTGCACCGACTCGAAGTTGATCGCCTTGTCCGCCCGGATCTGGTAGCCCGACAGCCCGGGCGCCCATGCCTGCACCACGTCGGGGTTGTAGAGGTACAGGTAGGAGACGTCGTCGACGATGATCTTCGCGGCCTGGTCGTAGATCTGCTTGCGGGCGGCCTGGTCGGGCTCGACCGCACCCTGCTGGAGCAGCTGGTCGACCTGCGGGTTGCTGTAGCCCTGGTAGTTGTTCGCCCCGCCGGTCATGTGCTGGTCCTGGTAGAAGGCTGCCGGGTCGAGGTTGCCGAGCCAGCCGAGGTAGAACGCGTCGTAGTCGCCCTTCCCCTGACGGTCCAGCCAGGTGGCGAAGTCGAGCGTCTGGATGTCCACGTTGATCCCGATGGGCTCGAGCTGGCTGGCGATCACCTGCGCGGCGGTCACCGTCTCCGGGAACTGGTCGGTGACCATGAGGCCCATCGTCAGCGGCGTCTGGACGCCGGCCTGCTGCAGCAGCTGCCGCGCCTGGTCGGGGTCGGGCTGGAACGGCGCGTAGTCGAAGTAGAAGGAGCTGGCCTCCGGGATCGCCGTCTCGTTCGGCTGGGCCGCCCCGAACCACGCCGCCTCCGCCACCGCCTCGCGGTCGATGGCGAAGGAGATCGCCCGCCGCACGTCGCGGTTGTCGAAGGGCGGCCGGTCGTAGTTCATGGACATGTACCAGTAGTCGACGCTGGGCGTCGTCTGCAGCTCGACCGAGTCGTCGCCCTCGAGCGACTGGATCTGCTGCGGCGGGACGTTGTCGGTCCACTGCACCTCGCCGTTCTGCAGCGCGGTGAGCGCGGCGGCCGGCTCGGTGATGTAGCGGAACTCGACGCCGTCGATCTTCGGGGCGCCACCCCAGTAGTCCGTGTAGGCGGTGAGGACGGTGCTGCTGGCGTCGGAGCTCTCCAGCTTGAAGGGCCCGGTGCCGTTGGCCTCGGTCGCGAGGTCGAGGTCCTGCTCGGCGTTCTCCGGCAGGATCGCCATCCCCTTGAAGGCGCCGATGCGCTCCAACAGGTTCGGCGTCGGCTGGCTGAGCCGGATCACCACGGTGCGCGGGTCGGGCGCCTCGACCGCGGCGACGTTGGCGAACCGATCGGCGTTGGTCAGGTTCTCGTCGATGATCCGCCGGTAGGAGTAGACGACGTCGGCCGAGTCGAACGTGCTGCCGTCGTGGAAGGTGACGCCGTCCCGCAGCGTGAAGGTCCAGGTCAGCTGGTCGTCGCTGGTCTCCCAGCTCTCGGCCAGGCTCGGCTCCATCGTGAGGTCCTGGGCGTTCGGGACCACGAGGGTGTCGTAGACGTTCTCGAGCACCTGGAAGCTCGGGTAGGCCGTGGTCTTGTGCGGGTCGAGCTGGTCGGGCTGGGCGGACACCGCCGCGACGAGCGTGTTGCTCCCGCCGCCGCTCCCGCCTCCCCCGGTTCCGGTGTCGACGCTCTCCCCACCACCGCAGGCGCCGAGCAGCAGGGCTCCGGCGGCGAGCAGGGGCAGGAGTCGGTTGCTGCGCACGGGGACCTCCGGCGGCTGGACTGTCGCGGTCTGTGCCCGACCCTGGCCCGGTCCGTCCCGGCTCGCAGGTCGGGGCGGTGATCGTTGCCTGTCCGTGACCCGGGCGGAACGGGATCGGACGACGGTCGTCGCGCTGCTCAGTCCTCGCCGAGGGTGGCCCGGCGCACCGCCTCCACGTCGACCTTGGGCACCCGGTCGGCGCCCACCAGCCCGTTGCGCTCCTGGTAGGTGTCGCTGAGCTGCGTCCAGCAGGCGCCGGCGAGCGCCGTGCTGCCGTGCACGGCGGCCCACTGGGCGCGGTAGCGGGCCAGCAGGTCGTCGGCAGAGGTGGCGTCGGCGTAGCCCCAGCCCTCGTCCTCCGGGGAGCGCAGCGCCACGCCGCCGAACTCCGAGAGGACGACGGCCCGGCCGGCGACACCCGCGCGGTCGAGGTCGGCCAGGTACCCGTCGGGACGGCGTCCGGTGGCCACGCGCTCGAGGTCCTCGGCCGTGGCGTAGCGCTCGCCGAGCACCGCGGGGTCCTGCTCGTAGTCGTGGACGCCCAGGATGTCGCCGTCCAGGGTCTCCCAGCCGTCGTTGGCCGAGACCGGGCGGGTGCCGTCGAGCGCGTCCGCCGTCTCCGTGAGCGCCCGGATCAGCCCGCGCTGCCGTGCGTCGACCTCCGCCTCCTGCACGCCCCACGACTCGTTGAGCGGCACCCAGGCCACCACGCTCGGGTACCCGCGGTGGGCGACCACCACGTCGGCCCACTCCCGCAGCAGCCGGGCGCTGGCCGTGGGGCCGGGCCGGTACGCCGAGGGCATCTCCGTCCACACCACCAGGCCCATCCGGTCGGCGAGGGCGAGGTACCGCGGGTCCTCGGTCTTCTGGTGCTTGCGGGCCCCGGTGAAGCCCATCGCCCGGGTGAGCTCGAGGTCGCGCCGCAGCGCCGCGACGTCGGGCGGGGTGGCGCCGGTGTCGGGCCAGTAGCCCTGGTCGAGCACCAGCCGCAGCGGCGTCGGCCGGCCGTTGACCAGCACCCGCCCGTCGCCGACCCCGATCGAGCGCAGCGCGGTGTAGCTCTCGACCTCGTCGAGCACCTCGCCGTCGTCGGCGACCAGCGCCAGCTCCGCGTCGAGCAGCACCGGGTCGGGACGGGGCCACCACACGAGCCCGTTGCGGTCGTCGACGCCGCCGTCCCCCACCTGGAGGGTGCGCTCGACGACGGCGCCGTCCACCCGCACCGCGTCGTCCACCAGCAGCCGGTCGCCGGCGCGCAGCCGCAGGTGCAGCCGCGCACCGGAGACGGGGACGGCGAGCTGCACGCGGACGTCGACCCGCAGCGTGCGCGGGTCCCCGCGCCACTGGACGTCGGCGATGCGCCGCGGCGCCACCTGCTCCAGCCAGACGGTGCGCCAGATCCCGGTCGTGCGCGGGTACCAGATGTCGTGCGGCTCGTCGCGCCAGTCCTGCTTGCCTCGGGGCGCCTCGAGGTCCAGGGGGTCGTCGTCGGCGCGGACCACCAGCTCGGCGCCGTCGTCCCCCAGGTGGTCGGTGACGTCGACGCTGAACGGTGTGTAGCCGCCCTCGTGGGAGGCCACGTGTGCGCCGCCGACCCACACGTCGCAGATGCGGTCGACGGCGCCGAGGTGCAGGACGGTGCGCCGGTCGCCGGCCCGGCCGGGCAGCCGGCGGCGGTACCAGGCGCGGTTCAGCCGCCCGGTCCAGTGCACGCCGCTGGCCGGGGTCTCCGGTGCGTAGGGCACCCGGATGGTGCGGTCGAACGCGATGCCGCCGACGGTGCCGGCGAGGTCGGGGTCGGCCGCGAACTCCCACTCGCCGTCGAGCGGGCTCCAGGGACGGCGCAGCAGCGGCCGGGGGTGCTCGGTCGGGTCTGTGTGCTCCACGGACCCACCTCACCGGAGGAGCGACCGGCCCTTCCAGTCGATCACCGGCGGGGAGTCGTCGTGGACGGCGTGTCGAGCAGCCACCCGCCGCCGATGATCAGAGCGGGCGGACCGTCCCCACCAGGTGCTCGGCGCCGGTCGTCGCGTTGCGGACGGCGAGGTCCCAGCCGCCGTCCACCGGAGCGGTCGCGAGGGTGACCGTCGAGGGCAGGAACAGCGGCTTCCGGAACACCACGTCGACCGTCATCGCGTCGGGCAGCCGTCCGGTCAGCGCCGCGAGCGCCCGCGCCTCGACCCACATGCCGTGCGCGATCGCCCGCTTGAAGCCGAAGGCCTTGGCGGTCAGCCCGGAGAGGTGGATCGGGTTCACGTCGCCGGAGACCCGCGCGTAGCGGCGTCCGGCGTCGTCGGGCACCCGCCAGGTGGCGACGGGACGCGGCAGGTCCCCGACCGACAGCGAGAGGTCGGACCGCGGCGCGCCCTCCGGCGCCTGCGCGCCGCGGGCCAGGTACGTCGACCGCGAGCGCCACACCTCGGCGCCGCCGGCCGAGACCGACGCGCACAGGTCGACCGTCGCCCCGCGTGGGTGCCGGGCGAACCGCTCGGCCCAGACCTCCAGGTCCAGCGCCTCGTCGGCCCGGACCGGCCGCAGCACGTCGATGCGGTTGCGCACGTGGACCAGGCCCGGCAGGGCGAGCGGGAACGACCGGTCGCTCATCAGCGCCAGCTGCAGCGGGAACGCCAGCACGTGCGGGTACGTGGCGGGGAGCGGATCGGCCAGCGCGAACCCGCAGACCCGGTCGTAGGCGGCCAGGTCGGCTGCCTCGACGCGCACGCCGGTACGGGCCAGCCGGGTGTCGGGCAGGTCGCCGCCGCGACCGCGCGCGGTGGCCACGGCCCGGGCGAACAGCGCCGGCATCGACGGCGCGGCCTCCAGCACGGTGCGGGCCATCACGCCCCCAGGAGGGACTGGCCGCACACCCGCACGACCTGGCCGTTGACCCCGGCGGCGCTCGGCTGCGCCAGCCAGGCGATCGTCTCCGCGACGTCCACCGGCAGGCCGCCCTGCTGCAGCGAGTTGACCCGCGAGCCGATCTCGCGGGTGCCGAACGGCATCCGCGCCGTCATCTCGGTGACGATGAACCCCGGCGCGACCGCGTTGATCGTCGCGCCGCGCTCGGCGAACGCCGGTGCCCACGCCCGCACCATGCCGATGACGCCGGCCTTGGGCGCCGCGTAGTTCGTCTGGCCGCGGTTGCCGGCGATGCCCGACTGCGAACTCACGCAGACCACCCGGGCGCCGGACCCCAGCAGGCCCTCGGCGTCGAGCAGCGCCTGGGTGAGGTCGAGCTGCGCCTGCAGGTTCACCGCCATCACCGCGTCCCAGCGGCCGGCGTCCATGTTCACCAGCAGCTTGTCGCGGGTGATGCCGGCGTTGTGGACGACGACGTCGACCCTGCCGTGGCGCTCCCGCAGGTGGGCGACGAGCCGCCGGCCGGCGTCGGGTGCGGTGATGTCGAGCTGCACCGCCGTCCCGCCGATCTCGTTGGCCACCTCGGCCAGCGACTGGCCGGCGGCGGGGACGTCGACGGCGACCACGGTGGCACCGTCCCGGGCCATCACGCGGGCGATGGCCGCGCCGATGCCCCGCGCGGCCCCGGTGACGACGGCGACCTGCCCCGCCAGCGGGCGCTCGCCGTCAGCGCCCGCCGGGACCTCGGCGGCCGTCAGGGGAACCACCTGGCCGTCGACGTAGGCCGAGCGGCCGGACAGGAAGAAGCGGACCGGTCCGGGCACGGAGGCCTCCGCACCGGCCGGCACGAGCAGCAGGTTCGCCGTCGCGCCGTCGCGCAGCTCCTTGGCGACCGAGCGGACCAGGCCCTCCAGCGCCTGCCGCGCGGCGGCCTGCGCCGGGGAGCCGGCGTCCGACGGCGGGTCGGCCAGTACCAGCACCCGGCCGGAGGGGCCGAGCCGCCGGACCGCCGGCGCGAGGAACGCGCGCACCGCGGCCAGGTCGGCCGGGCCGGTCAGCCCGGTGGCGTCGAGCAGCACGGCCCCCAGCCGGCCGCCGTCCTCGTCGAGGCCCGACAGCAGGGTTCCCCCGGCGTCCTCGAGCACGCGGGTCAGGGTCTCGCGCAGCCGGCCCGCGCCGGCGGTGCCGACCACGGCCGGGCCGGGCAGCAGCGGTGCGCCCGGCTCGTAGCGGCGCAGCACGGCCGGGCGGGGCAGGCCGAGCTGCCCGACCAGGGTCGAGCCGACGCCGGAGTTGGCGAAGTCGCGGTACCAGTCACTCACGGAAGCGGCTCCTTCAGGACTCGAGGACGGCGACGACGCCCTGGCCGCCGGCCGCGCAGATGGAGATCAGACCGCGCTTGCCGGGGCCCGCCTCGTGCAGCTGCTTGGCCAGCGAGGCGACGATGCGCCCGCCGGTCGCGGCGAACGGGTGGCCGGCCGCCAGCGACGAGCCGTTGACGTTCAACCGGGACCGGTCGATGGTGCCCAGCGGGGCGTCCAGGCCGAGCCGCTCCTTGCAGAACGCCGGATCCTCCCAGGCCGCCAGCGTGGCGAGCACCGTCGAGGCGAACGCCTCGTGGACCTCGTAGTAGTCGAAGTCCTGCAGCGTCAGGCCGTTGCGGGCCAGCAGCACCGGGACGGCGTACGCCGGGGCCATCAGCAGGCCCTCGCCGCCGTGCACGTGGTCGACCGCGGCGGTCTGCGCGTCGACGAGGTGGGCGAGCACGGGCAGCCCGCGCGCCGCGGCCCACTCGTCGGAGGCCATCAGGACGGCGGAGGCGCCGTCGGACAGCGGCGTCGAGTTGGCCGCGGTCATGGTGGCGTCGGGGTCGCCCGTGCCGAACACCGGCGCCAGCGTGGCCAGCTTCTCCACCGAGGTGTCCGGCCGCAGGTTCTCGTCACGGGTCAGGCCCAGGTAGGGGGTGACCAGGTCGTCGAAGAAGCCCCGCTCGTAGGCGGCGGCGAGGTTCCGGTGCGAGCGGACGGTCAGCTCGTCCTGGGCCTCGCGGCTGATCCCCCACTCCCGGGCGGTGATCGCCTGGTGCTCCCCCATCGACAGGCCGGTGCGGGGCTCGGCGTTGCGCGGGGCCTCGGGCACGAACATCCCGGGCCGCACGCCGGCGAGGGCCTCGAGCCGCTGCCGGAGGGTCCGGGCGCTGCTGAGCGCGATCAGGACGCGGCGCATCTCGTCGTGGATCGCCAGCGGGGCGTCGGAGGTGGTGTCGACGCCGCCGGCGATGCCGGACTCGATCTGCCCCAGTGCGATCTTGTTGGCGACCAGGATGGCCGCCTCGAGCCCGGTGCCGCAGGCCTGCTGCACGTCGTAGGCCGGGGTGGCGGCCGACAGCCGGGAACCGAGGACCGCCTCGCGGGTCAGGTTGAAGTCGCGGGAGTGCTTGAGGACCGCGCCCGCGACGACCTCGCCCAGCTGCTGGCCCTGCAGCCCGAAGCGGGCGATCAGCCCGTCCAGGGTCGCGGTGAGCATGTCCTGGTTGGACGCCTGCGCGTACGCGGAGTTCGAGCGCGCGAAGGGGATGCGGTTGCCGCCGACGATGGCGGCCTTCCGGGTCTGCGGAGCCATCGGGGCCCTCCGGATCACTGGATGGGGGCAGGGGCGGCACGGCACCGTCCCGACGAGTGTCTGGTACTCAGGGTATCAGGTACCGTTGGTGTCGTGAAGATCGGGACCCGGCGCGACCGCCGCGACTCGCGGTGGGACGAGCACCGTCGCGCCCGCCGCGAGCAGCTGGTCGACGCGACCATCGCCGCGGTGGGCCGGCACGGCGCGGGCGTCGGCATGGAGGAGATCGCCACCGCCGCGGGCACCAGCAAGACCGTCGTCTACCGGCACTTCGCCGACCGCACCGAGCTGCACGTCGCCGTCTGCGCCCGGGTGGCCGACTCCCTCACCGCGCGCCTGCGCGAGGCGATGGAGAGCACCGCCGAGCCCCGCCAGATGGTGGCCGCCGCCGTCGAGACCTACCTGGCGTTCCTCGAGGCCGACCCCGAGCTGTACCGGTTCGTCGTCCAGGCACCGGACCGCCCGGCCGGCCAGGGTCCTGGTGACACGGATCCGATCGCCAACCTCTCCCACCTCGTCGGCGACCAGGCGGCCGCGCTGGTCGCCGTGGCCCTGGAGCAGGCCGGCCGCGACCCCGCCGCCGCGCTCCCGTGGGGCCACGGCCTGGTCGGCCTGGTCCGCTCGGCCGCCGACTGGTGGCTGCAGGCCGACCGTCCGATGCCCCGAGTGGAACTCGCCGCGCACCTGACCGATCTCGCCTGGGCCGGACTCTCCGGCGTCGTGTCCCGCAAGGAGGAACAACCGTGACCGAGCTCGCGAGGCCACGCGGAGAGCACAGCACCGTTGGTCATCCGGCCGACGAGCGAAGCGAGGAGGACGAATGACCACGAGCCTGCCGCACGCGGTGGACGCGAAGACGCTCACCGAGGTGCTCGACGGCCGCTGGGGCCACGTGCGCCGCGACGCGCGCGAGGGCCTGCACGACCCGGACCTGCTGCCGGTCTACGGCGAGAACGTGCAGGAGGCCCGCGCGCGGGTCACCCGGATGGCGGCGAAGATCGCCCGGTCCGGCCGGGTCACCCTCGGCTTCCCCGAGGAGTACGGGGGCGAGGACGACGCCGGCGGCTCGGTCACCTCGATCGAGATGCTGGCGTTCACCGACCTGTCGCTGATGGTCAAGGCCGGCGTCCAGTGGGGCCTGTTCGGCGGCGCCGTGCAGGCGCTGGGCACCGAGCGGCACCACGAGCGCTACCTGCGCGACATCATGAGCTTCGACCTGCCCGGCTGCTTCGCCATGACCGAGACCGGGCACGGCTCCGACGTCCAGCAGCTGCGGACGACGTGCACCTACGACCCCGACACGCAGACCTTCGACCTGCACACCCCGCACCAGGCCGCGCGCAAGGACTACATCGGCAACGCGGCCCAGGACGGCCGGATGGCGGTCGTCTTCGCCCAGCTGGTCACCCGGGGACAGAGGCACGGCGTGCACGCCTGGCTGGTGCCGATCCGCGACGAGCAGGGCAACCCCGTGCCGGGGGTCACCATCGGCGACGACGGCCCCAAGGCCGGCCTCCTCGGCGTCGACAACGGCCGGCTGAGCTTCGACCACGTGACCGTGCCACGGGAGATGCTGCTCGACCGGTACGGCTCGGTCGCGCCCGACGGCACCTACACCAGCTCGATCGAGAACGAGACCCGCCGCTTCTTCACCATGCTGGGCACCCTGGTGCGCGGCCGGGTGAGCGTCGGCGGCTCCGCGTCGGCGGCGACCAAGCTCGCCCTCGACATCGCCGTCCGCTACGGCGAGACCCGCCGCCAGTTCTCCGCGCCGGGCGCCGACCGCGAGGTCCTGCTCAACGACTACCTCGTGCACCAGCGCAAGCTGCTGCCGGCGCTGGCCGCCACCTACGCGTACTCCTTCGCGCAGGAGGAGCTGGTCGGCACGATGCACGACGTCCAGGGCGCCGAGCACGTGGACGAGGGCGCGCAGCGCGAGTTGGAGTCCCGGGCCGCCGGGCTCAAGGCCGCCCAGACCTGGCACGCCACGCGGACCATCCAGATGGCCCGCGAGGCCTGCGGCGGTGCGGGCTACCTGCAGGAGAACCGGCTGCCGCACCTCAAGGCCGACACCGACGTGTTCACCACCTTCGAGGGCGACAACACCGTCCTGCTGCAGCTGGTCGCCAAGGGCCTGCTCACCGGCTACCGCGACGCCTTCGGCTCGCTCGACGGCTGGGGCAAGGTCGGGTTCATCGCCGACATGGTCCGCGAGACCGTGCTGGAGCGGACGGCGGCCCGCGGCCTGATCGCCCGGCTCGTCGACGCCGTCCCCGGCCGGGAGGACGAGGTGCCGCTGCTCGACCGCGGCTGGCAGCTGAAGGTGCTCGAGGACCGTGAGAAGCACCTGCTGGAGAGCGCGATCCGGCGGCTGCGGCGCGGCGCGGCCACCCCCGGCGTCCGGCCCTTCGACGTCTTCAACGACGTCCAGGACCACGTGCTGCGGACGGCGCAGGCGCACATCGACCGCATCGTGCTGGAGGCCTTCGTCGCCGGCATCGAGCGGACGACCGACGTCGACGCGCGGGCCCTGCTGGAGCGCGTCTGCGACCTGTACGCGCTCACGACCATCGAGGCCGACCGGGCCTGGTTCCTCGAGCACGGCCGGCTCACGCCGACCCGTTCCAAGGCGCTCACCACGACGGTGAACGCGCTGCTCAAGGACCTGCGCCCGCACATGGTCACGCTGGTCGACGCCTTCGCCATCCCGGAGGACTGGAAGGGCGCGGCGATCCTGCGCGAGGAGCCCGGCCGCCAGGAGGCGATGGCCACTCACGACGGGGCCACCCGCGACGCCGAGCTGCGCCGCGGGACGGCGACCTCGCTGGAGGTCCCACCCGCCCAGTAGCAGGACGCCGTCCTCCTGCTCCCCGCCCCCTCCCTCCCTCCCCGTTGATCATGGGCTCGTTGCCGCCGACACGGCTCGACACACCGCGTCGGCCGGCGACGACCCCATGATCACGGCGGGGTCGGAGCGAGCGGGTCAGCGGGCCGGCGGGCTGGGGAAGCCGCCGACCAGCTGCTCGAAGGCGTGCGCCACCTTGAGCGGGGTGGTGTCCTCGAACCGGCGGCCGACCAGCATCATCCCGACCGGCAGCCCCTGCGAGAGCCCGGCCGGGACGCTGGTGGCCGGGTGGCCGCTGACGTCGAACGGCGCGCAGTTGACGATCATCTCCAGCGCGCGGGCGACGCGGATCTCCAGCGGGTCGTCCGGCGCCGGGATCTCCGGGGCGACCATCGGCACGGTCGGCATCATCAGCAGGTCGACGTGGCTGAGGGCCTGGTCGTAGCGTTCGCGCAGCTCGATGGCGAGGTCCTGGGCCATCGCGTAGTGGCGACCGTGCAGCTGTCGAGCCGACCAGCGCCCGGCCAGCGCGACGAGGGTGACCGTGGGTGACCAGCGATCGGGTACCTCCCGTCGCTGCCGGCCGTAGTGCTCCACGAGCTCGGGGTCGTAGAGGCCCTCCCAGTTGTGGCCGTACCCCTCGCCGTCGATCATCTGGGTCGCCGCGCCGTCCGTGGCGATGACGTTCCAGACGTGGATCGCGTGCCGGTGCCAGGGCAGGTCGACGTCCACCACCTCGATGCCCAGCTCGCGCAGCCGTCCGGCGGCCGCCCGGACGGTGTCGTCCACACCGTCCTCGGAGAGCTCCTCCCAGCCGAAGCCCTGGGGGACGACCCCGACCCGCAGCCCGGAGACGTCGCCGTCCAGAGCGGCCGCGTACTGCTGGGGCTGCAGGCCGCCCGGCTGGCGGGGGTCCAGGCCGTCGCGGCCGGCGAGGACGTCGAGCATCGCCGCGGCGTCGGCGACGGTGCGGGTCATCGGGCCCAGGTGGTCGAGGGTCAGCTCGATGGGGAACGCCCCGGTGTAGGGCACCAGGCCGTGGGTGGGCTTGTGGCCGACGATGCCGCTGAACGCCGCGGGCATCCGGATCGAGCCGCCCTGGTCACCGCCGATCGCCAGGTCGACCTCCCCAGCGGCGACCAGCGCCGCGCTGCCACTGGAGCTGCCGCCCGTCGTCCGGGACGGGTCCCAGGGGTTGCGCACCGGAC
The DNA here is from genome assembly GCA_035639575.1 of Geodermatophilus sp. Lineage (GTDB taxonomy): Bacteria > Actinomycetota > Actinomycetes > Mycobacteriales > Geodermatophilaceae > Geodermatophilus. Next base: position 8,283 of record DASQXT010000516.1, on the reverse strand, counting down.
CGGTGACGGACGTGTGGCTGCCGCCGGAGAAGCAGAGGTCCTCGCAGACGGCCTTCCCCGTGATCGTCGCGCCGGCCGCGAGCAACCGGCTGACCACGGTCGCGTCCCGCTGGGGGACGAAGCCCTCGAGCGTGTGCGAGCCGTTCATCATCGGGACGCCGGCGACCGCGACGTTGTCCTTGACCGCCACGGTCCGGCCGGCCAGCGGGCCGTGGTCGCTCCCGCGGATCTCGGTCCGGACGTACCAGGCGCCCAGCGGGTTGTCGGCGTCGTCGGGGCGGGTGCTGGCCCGGTCGTCGGGTGCCTGGGGCGCGATGCCGGCGTACAGCTCCTCGACCGCGTCGTAGGAGTCGAAGGCGGCGGCGACCAGCACGGAGTAGGTGTCGAGGTCGGCGTCGCTGGGCTGCATCCCGTAGGAGCGGGCGAGCGCGGCGACGTCGTCCTTGCCGGGACGGCGGACGGCCATGGGGGACCTCCTCGGCGAGCGGCGGGTGGAGCCGCAAGCTAGCGGCGCCCGCGCCCTCCTGTCACCGGCGGCGACGCGTCCCTCGCCGTGTCGATCACGGGGTCGTTGCCGCCGACACGGCTCGACACGCCGCAGCGGCCGACCGGAACCCCATGATCACGGCGGTGGGGGGACGCCGAGGACAATCCCGGCCGTGGAGATCCTGGCCGCGGCCACCGAGACGCTGCGGGTGCCGGCGGCGGTCGACCTCGCCGCCATCGTGGTGGGCGCGCTGACCGGGGGGCTGCTCGCCGCCCGCGAGGGGTTCGCCGTCTCGGGCGTGCTGCTGCTGGCCGTCACCGGCGGGCTCGGCGGCGGGCTCGTGCGCGACGTGCTGCTCGGCGACCTGCCGCCGGTCGCCCTGACCAACCCCGCCTACCTGCCCACGGTGACCGTCGCCGCGACGGTGACGTTCTACTTCTCCGGCTGGCTGTCCCGGCTGACCGGCCTGCTCGTCGTCCTCGACGCCGTCACGCTCGGCTTCTTCACCGTCATCGGCGCGCAGAAGGCGCAGCTGGCCGCCCTGCCCAGTGCCAGCGTGGTCTTCGTCGGCACGGTCACCGCGGTCGGCGGCGCGGTGATCCGCGACGTGCTGCTGGCCCAGCGCGCCGACATCGTGCAGCCCGGCCCGTACAACGCGGTCGCCGCGCTGCTCGGGGCCATCGCGCTCACCGTGCTCTCCGGCCCGGCCGGCCTCGACCCGATCCTGGTCGCCGCGCTGGTCATCGTGCTGGTCGCCGCACTGCGGGTGCTCTCGGTGTGGCGCGGCTGGGAGGCCCCGGTGGCCCTCGACCTGCCGGGCCGGGCGCGCCACCGGCTGCTGCGCGTGCGCGCCGTGCACCCGGTCCGCTGGCGCCGCCGCGACCGCCGCTGAGCGGACCGGGTCAGGCCGCGGGCGCGGCGCGGGTCGTCAGCCGGACGGCGAGCAGCGCGACGTCGTCCTCGGCGTCGGGCAGGAACAGCCGCTCGAGCACCCGGTCGCACAGGTCGGCCAGCGGCAGCGCGGCGTACTCGGCCAGCACGGACACCAGCGCGGCGGTGCCGGTGTCGAGGTCACGGTCGCGGCGCTCGACCAGCCCGTCGGTGTACAGGAAGACCGTGCTGCCGGCGGGGAGGACGGCGACCCGGTCGTGCCGCTCCACCGACGGGTCGACGCCGAGCAGCAGGTCGGGCAGGTCGCCGTCGAGCACCTGCACCCGACCGTCGGGCCGGAGCAGCACCGGCGGCGGGTGGCCGGCGCTGGACCAGCGCAGCAGCGTCCGGTCGGCGGCCGGGTCGTCGTCCCCCTGCTCGAGGCGGGCGACGACCGCCGTGGCCATCGTGTCCAGCCCCAGCCCGTGGACCGCGCGGTCGACCTGGGTCAGCACCTGTGCGGGCGGGGCGCCGCTGGAGTAGCTGATCCCGCGCAGCAGGCCGCGCAGCTGGCCCATCGCCGCGGCGGCCCGCACGTCGTGGCCGACGACGTCGCCGATGGCCAGCACGGTGGCCCCGCCCGGCTCGAGGAACGCGTCGTACCAGTCGCCGCCGATCTCCGCGCCCTCCGCGGCGGGCACGTACCGGACGACGATCTCGGAGCGCTCCGGCACCGGCGGGTCGGTGAGCATGCTGTGCTGCAGCGCCCCCGCCAGCGCCCGTTGCTGGCCGTAGAGCCGGGCGTGGTGCAGCGCCAGCCCGGCCCGGCGGCCCACCTCGACCGCGGTCTCCACCTCGGCCGGCGTGTGCGGTCCCCGCTCCGCGCCGTTGAACAGGCCCAGCGCGCCGAGGGACTGCCCCCGGGCGACCAGCGGCACGATCACGCCGGAGGCCAGGCCCAGCCGGCCCAGCAGCTCGCGGGTCGCCGGCTCGGGGATGGCGCGCTCGATCCGCGCGGCGTCGATCCGGGGCAGCACGAGCGGGTGGCCGGTGCGGGTGACCACCGACGCGGCCGCCTCCTCGGTCATCACCGCGACCATCGAGTGCACGTACAGCTCCAGCTCGGCGCGCAGCCCCGGGTCGCGGTGCGCCGAGGCCACCTCGTGCAGCCGGCCCTGCTCGTCGGTGACCACCAGCCAGCACCAGTCGCCCAGGGTGGGGACGACGACGTCGGCGAGCTGGCCGACCTGCCGGGTGATCTCCAGCGTCCCCGACAGCACCCGGCCGGCGTCGGCCAGCAGCTGCAGCCGGGCGGCCGCCGCGGTCATCGCGGCCACCGCGTCGGCGCGCACCGCGTCGGCCCGCAACCGGGAGGCGGTCAGCGCGATCTGGGCGGTGAGCCCCTCGAGCAGCTCCACGTCGCGGTCGGAGAAGGCGTGCTCGGTCGTCCAGACGACGACGAAGCTGCCGAGCAGCCGCCCCTCGACCCGCAGCGGCAGCGCGGCCAGGGCCCGGGTGCCCAGGACCGCGTTGACCTCGGCCATCCGCGGGAAGCATGCCTCGACCTCGGCGGCGTCGGCGAACAGCAGCGCCTCGCCGTGCCGGGCGACCCACTGGGTGGGCAACGCGTCGTCCAGCGGCGTCTGCACCCCGCCGGACGGCAGCCGGACGTCGGCCGCGCTGGCCACGGTGTCGACGATGCGCCGGGTCAGGTGCAGGTACAGCTCGTCGTCGCGCGGGTCGAACACCGCCAGCCCGATCGACTCCGCGCCCAGGACGGCGGCGGCGCGCAGCGCGATCTCGGCCAGCTGGGTGACCTGCGTGGCGCCGGCCAGCTCGGCGGCGACCTCCGCGATCGCGGCGGCGCGGCGGACGGCGTCGAGCTCCCGGTCGGCCTGCTCGTGGGCCTCGGTGACGTCGACGACCGTGCCCACGATCCGCTGCGCGGCGCCGTCCGGTCCGGCCAGGACCCGGCCGCGGCTGATCGTCCAGCGCACCCCGCCGTCGGTGCGGACCACGCGCAGCTCGACGGCGTACTGGGCCAGGGCGTCGACGGCGGCCTGCATCTCCTGCTGCGCGCGCTCCCGGTCGTCGGGGTGCACGTGCTCGGCGAACAGCCGGTCCATCCCCAGCCGGACGGTGGAGTCGTAGCCGAAGACCGCCGCGCAGCGCTCGTCCCAGTCGATGGTCTGCCGCTGCAGGTCGACCTCCCAGGTGCCCACGGCACCGGCCTCCAGCGCCAGCTCCAGGCGCATCAGGGAGGCGTCCGCCGCCGACCGGGCCGCGGACACCTCGAGCTCGACGACCACCGAGGCGGCCAGCTGCCCCAGCGCGAGGACCTGGTCCGGCGACCAGTCCCGCCGGACGCCGTCGAACACCGCCAGCGTCCCGACGACCTGCCCGGACCGGGTGCGCAGGGGGGTGCCGAGGTAGGCGACGAGCGACCCGTCGACCGCCGCGGGCAGCGCGGCCAGCCGCTCGTCCTGCGCCGCGTCCGGGACGGCGACGGGGACGCCCAGCGCGACGGTCACCGCGCACGGGGAGCCGTCGAGCGGCAGCGGACCGCTGACGACCGACGCCGGCAGTCCGCAGGACCCCACGGGCACCTCGGCGTCGGTGACCAGGCAGACCAGCGCCGCCGGGGCCTGCGTCAGCCGCGCGGCGAGCTCGGCGAGCCGGTCGTGGACGCCGGGCGAGGCCTCGGCGAGCAGCCGCCGGGCCGCCGCCACGCGCCCGGGGTCGCTCAGCACGTCGGACCACGGTTGCAGGAGTGCCGACGCCATGCGCGCGCTCCCTCGTCCGCTGTGGGTGGCCCGTGCGCCAGCCGCGTCGACCCCACATCCTGACACGCAGCGCCCCCGCCGCCCCGCAACGTCCCCCGCACGTGTCACCTGCGTCGTCCACCCCGTCGGGTGAGGCGGGCCCGTCCCCGGGTGGAGCCAGGCAGCGCCGGCGCCGATGGGCTGCCCATGACGGCGATCCTCACGAGCCGGCTGCCGGACTGCCGTCCGCTGCTGGCCGACCCCGACGACCTGACGCTGGTGTTCCGGCCGGTCGTCGACCTCGTCACCGCGCGGGTCGCGGGCTACGAGGCGCTCGCACGCTTCCCGGGAACCGCCGGGCCCGACGTCTGGTTCGCCGCCGCCGCCGACTGCGGCCTGGCCGCCGAGCTCGAGGCGCTGGCGGTCACCAGGGCGCTGGCCGCCGTCCCGCTGCTGCCCGAGGGCACGTCCCTCACCGTCCCCGTCAGCCCGCACCTGCTCGGCAGCGCCCCGGTCCAGGAGGCCCTGGCCACCCGGCCGGACCTGTCCCGCGTCGTCGTCCAGCTCGCCGGGGGCACGCCGGCCGACGACCTCGACGCGCTGCGCCGGCAGATCGACGCCCTGCGCGCCCGCCGGGCCCTGGTCGCGGTGGACGACGCCGCCTCGGGCCTGCCCCTGGTGGCCGCCGTCCGCCCGGAGCTCGTCGGCCTCGACCGGGCCCTGGGAACCGGCGTCGACCGCGACCCGGTCCGCACCGCGCTCACCGAGGTCGTGCGCGACCTCGCCGGCCGGATCGGCGCCCGGCTCGTGGCCGGGGGCGTCGAGACGGCCGGGGAGCTCGCCGCGCTGGCCCGGCTCGGCGTCCCGCTGGCGCAGGGCTGGCTGGTCGGCCGGCCGGCGCCGGAGCCCGCCCCGCTGGCCCCCGAGGTCGCCGCGCTGGTCCGCACCTCCGCCGCCCGCGCCCGGGTCGCCACGGGGGTCGCCGCTCTCCTGCGCCCGGTGCGCCAGTGCGACGTGGGCGGGCCGCCGCCCGCCGTCCCCCCGGCGGTGCTGGTGGACGGGCGGGGGGAGCCGGTCGGGCTGTGGCTGGCCTGCCCGCGCACCGGCGAGCCGCACCTGGCGCCGGTGTCGTTCCGGGCCCACCTGCTGGACGACGTCGCCGCGACGCTGCAGCGGGCGATGGCGCGGCCGCCGGCGCAGCGCTTCGACCCGGTGGTCTGCACCGACGCCACCGGCGCCCCGGTGGGTCTGCTGCGCGTCGAGGACCTCGCGGTCGCCGTGACCGCCCGCTGAGAAAGGACCCCCCTGCCCCCCACCGCTCGCAAGCTCGCGGCCGGACCCTGCAGGGCGGCCACTTCATGCGCTGGCGGCGTCCAGCGCCTGCGTCTCCTCCTCGGTGAGCACGAGGTCCTGCATGGGCAGCAGGTCGGCCAGCTGCTCCACCGAGCGGCTGCTGGCGATCGGCGAGACGACGGTGGGCCGGTCGGCCAGCCAGCGCAGCGCCACCGCCGCGACCGTCACCCCGTGCCCGTCGGCGACCTGCTGCAGCGCGGTCAGCACCCGGTCGCCCCGCTCCCCCACGTAGGCCGAGGCGCCCTGCGCCCGCGGTGAGTCGACCTGCTCGCCGGCCCGGTACTTGCCGGTCAGGAAGCCCTTGGCCAGCGCGTAGTAGGGCAGCACGCCCAGGTCGTGGGCGGCCACGACGTCGCGCAGCCCGTCCTCGTAGGCCGCCCGCTCCATGAGGTTGTAGTGCGGCTGCAGCGCCACGTACCGGGTCAGCCCCAGCCGCTCGGAGGTCTCCAGCGCCTCGGTCAGCCGCTCCGGCGAGTAGTTCGACGCCGCGACGTGGCGGACCTTGCCCGCCTGGACCAGCTCGTCGAAGGCGCGCAGCGTCTCCTCCAGCGGCGTGCTCTCGTCGTCGTAGTGCGCGTAGTAGAGGTCGATCCGGTCGGTCTGCAGCCGGCGCAGCGAGCCCTCGACCGCCGTCCGGATCTCCGCGGCCGACAGCGGGTGCTCCTTCTCCAGCCGCGAGGCCTTGGTCGCCACCACCAGGCGGTCGCGCAGGCCGCGCTCGGCCATCCAGTTGCCGAGGATCTCCTCCGAGGCGCCGCGGCCGTAGGACTCCGCGGTGTCGACGAACGGCGAGAGCGTGCTGACCGTCGCGTCGGTGAACCGGTCGAGCATGGCGAAGGACGTCGGCTCGTCCGCCGTCCAGCCGAACACGTTGCCGCCCAGGCAGAGGTCGCTGACGGTGAGGTCGGTCCCGGGGATCACTGGCATGACCCCACGCTATGGCGGGAGCCGTCGGGGCGCCGCCCGTGAACCGGCCGACCTCGAGGGACCGGTGGGACGTGAGGGACCCGTTCGACCCCCCTCGGTGGCGGACTGTCAGGGGCGCATGGCACCGTGCCTGCGGTCCGACCTCGCCACCCGGCGTGGTCCGGCACGCTCTGTCACCGACACGGAAGGAACCCCGTGAACAAGGCCGAACTCGTCTCCGCCATCGCCAAGCGGGCCGACGTGCCCACCTCGACCGTGGACTCGGTGCTCGCCGGGCTCCAGGACGAGCTCGTCGACGCGATCACCCGCGGCGAGAAGGTCGCCGTCTCCGGCCTGCTGACCGTCGAGCGCACCCAGCGTTCCGCGCGCAGCGGCCGCAACCCGCAGACCGGCGAGTCGATCGACATCCCCGCCGCCAACACGGTCAAGGTCACCGCGGGCTCGAACCTGAAGAAGGCCGCGAGCAACGTGCCGGTCTGAGCAAGGACCCCCTTGCCCCCACCGCTCGCACCTCGCGCCAGGCCCCGTCCAGAGGCTCGCCGCGAGCGTGCGAGCGGTGAGGAGGACGGGATCCTTGTGCCTGCACGGGGGCCGTCCTCCGCGTCGGGACGGCGGCTGCCCCTGTGACCGGGCCCACGGAGGCGTGGGTGAGGATGCCCGGGCAGTCGCCGTCCGACGGCGGGCGGCACGAGAGACGGAGGACCCGTGACGGCACTCGAGGTGGACACCGACCCGACCGAGGTCGGCTTCGACACCCATCGGCTGACCCGGCTGGACCGGCGGCTGGCCCGCTGGGTGGACGACGGCCAGCTGCCCGGCTACCTGGTGACCGTGGCCCGCCACGGACGCCTCGCGCACGTCAGCTCGTCCGGGTACCGCGACGTCGAGGCCGGCCTGCCCGTCGAGCGGGACACCCGCTGGCGCATCTACTCGATGACCAAGCCGATCACCTCGGTCGCGGCGATGATGCTGTACGAGGAGGGCGCCTTCGAGCTCTCCGACCCGATCTCCCGCTGGCTGCCGGAGTTCGCCGAGACCCGCGTCTACGTCGCGGGCTCGGCCCAGAAGCCGGTCACCCAGCCGCAGGTCGAGCCGATCCGGGTCCGGCACCTGCTCACGCACACCTCCGGGCTCACCTACGGCTTCCACCACGCCCACCCGGTCGACGCGATGTACCGGGCCGCCGGGCACGAGTGGGGCACCCCCGCCGGCGCGGACTCCGCCGAGGTCTGCCGCCAGTGGGCCGCGATCCCGCTGGTCTTCCAGCCCGGCTCGGAGTGGAACTACGGCGTCTCCACCGACGTCCTCGGCCGGCTGGTCGAGGTGCTCTCCGGCCAGCCGCTCGACGAGTTCTTCGAGCAGCGCATCTTCGCCCCGCTCGGCATGACCGACACCTCCTTCGGCCTGCGCGAGGGCGACGACCCCGAGTCGCTGGCCCGGCTGTACGGGGCCGTGCCCGGCCGGCCCGGCGGCGCCCCGACCGGGTTCGCGCCGCTGGACGCCATGGGTGCGACCGCGCTGTCCAAGCCGGCGTTCCTCTCCGGTGGCGGCGGGCTGGTCTCCACCGCCGCGGACTACCTGCGCTTCGTCGAACTGCTGCGCCGCGGCGGCAGCTACGACGGCGGCCGGCTGCTGGGCTCGCGCACGATCGCGCTGATGACCCGCAACCACCTGCCGGGCAACCAGGACCTGGAGACCTTCGGCCGGCCACTGTTCGCCGAGACGCCGCTGCGCGGGGTGGGCTTCGGGCTGGGCTTCTCGATGGTGATCGACCCGGTGCGCTACGGCGTGCTGTCCAGCCTCGGCGACTACAGCTGGGGCGGGGCGGCGTCCACCGCGTTCTACGTGGACCCGGTGGAGGACGTGACCGTCGGCTTCTACACC
>DASQXT010000515.1:0-2821 GCA_035639575.1 Geodermatophilus sp. | reverse complement strand
TGGTGGCGATGGCCGTCGCGCACATCCAAGGGCCGCAGGAGTACCCCTGGAGCACCGTGTTCGGAGATCTGCTGGCAACCGGCGCGGCCTGGTCACTGGGTGATGTCACGCGCATCCGGTGGCTGCGGGCCGACGCGCTGGCCGAACGGGCCCGGCAGGCGGAGCTCAACCGAGAGGCGCACGGTCGCGAGGCGGTGGCCAACGAGCGGCTGCGAATCGCCCGCGAGCTGCACGACGTGATGGCCCACAGCATGAGCGTCATCGCCGTGCAGGCAGGCGTGGGCCGCCACGTCCTGGACCGCGACCCTCCCACCGCGAGCCGGGCGCTGGCCGTCATCGAGGACACCAGCCGGCGCACGCTGACGGAGATGCGCCAGCTGCTCGGCGTCCTCCGGGTCGCCGACGTGGCCGTGGACGAGGCAACTGCACCCCCGGACGGCACCGCGGCCGCCGCGACCCGCAGCCCCCAGCCGGGGCTCGACCGCCTGGAGGAGCTGCTCGCGGCGGCCCGGGCAGCCGGATCCGTGGTCACCCTGTCGACGTCCGGAACGCCCCACCCGCTGCCCTCCCAGCTGGACCTGGCCGCCTACCGCATCCTGCAGGAGGCGCTGACCAACTCCGCCAAGCACGCCGGCCCGGCAAAGGTCACGGTCGCCCTCACCTGGCGGGACGACAACCTGCAGATCGAGGTCGGCGACGACGGGCCCGGCCCGGCCAGCAGGCCGCGGAGCCGCCCTCCCGGTGAGGGTTACGGGCTGATCGGCCTGCACGAGCGGGCCACCTCCGTCGGCGGCGATCTGCAGACCGGGCCCGGTCCGCGCGGCGGTTTCCTCCTCCGCGCGACCTTGCCCCTGACCGCGAACCAGGCGCCGACGCAGGCGTCGACCGAGGTCTCGGCTGAGGTGTCGTCCCTGCGTGACCTCCGGTGACCATCCGGGTGCTCGTCGTCGATGACCAGGAGCTCGTTCGGGCCGGCTTCAGCGCCTTGCTACGCAACGAGGGTATCGAGGTCGTCGGCGAGGCCAGCAACGGGCGGGAGGCCGTCGAACTGGCCTGCGCGCACCGCCCCGATGTGATCCTTATGGACGTCCGGATGCCGGTCATGGACGGCATCGCGGCCACCCGGACCGTCCTGGAGCGCTGCGAACCCGGAGACGGTAGAGCACTGCCGCGGATCCTGATCCTGACGACCTTCGACCTGGACGAGTACGTCTTCACCGCCCTACGCGCCGGAGCCGCCGGCTTCCTGCTCAAAGACACCCGACCGGTCGAACTCCTCGCCGCGATCCGGATCATCGCCCAGGGCGACGCGCTGCTCTCCCCGGCCATCACCCGCCGGCTGATCGCCGAGTTCACCCGGAGCCCGGACCCTTCCTGGCGGCCGCCCAACGTGCGGCTCGAGGGCCTGACCGACCGAGAGGTCGACGTCTTGCGCCTGGTCGGTACCGGCCGGGCGAATCAGCAGATCGCCAGCGACCTGTTCGTCAGCGAGGCGACCGTCAAGACGCACCTGGGCCGCATCATGACCAAGCTGCACCTGACCAGCCGTGCCCAGGCCGTCGTCGTCGCCTACGAAAGCGGCCTGGTCAAAGCCGGCTCCCAGCACTCCTAATCACGCGCACGTCGCCCGGCGGCCGGATGGCCCGGCCGTGCCAGGTCCCCCACTCCCTCGCGCACTCGTAAGTCACCGACTGCACTTGCTTTCTACCCGCCGTGGGTACCGCCGGTGGCCGCCGCGATCGACGCGGCTGTCCTTCTTCTTCTTATGGCCGCCCGCACCTCGGCCTGCACTTCCGCGACGGCCTGGTCGACTGCGCCAGCGACCGGTACCTGGGCGGTCAGTTGGTCGATCCGCTGGCGTGCGGCCGTCGGCTGCGGCGGGTTGGCGAGCCGGTCGAGCAATCCGGCTGTCTCGGCGAGCATCAACAACTTCCCGGCCCGCGGCGCCGGCGGCGCGGTGCTGGCCAGCGCGCCGCGGGCCGTGGCGAGCAACTCTTCACGCACCTGCCCGTCTAGCAGGCGCTGCCGCTGAACCGGAACGAGCCCGAACCGGCGTGCTCGCTCCACAGTCAGCAGCCCTCGTTCTGCCAAGGCGGCCGCGACCTGTTGCCCGAGATGGAACTTCGGTGCGGCGAAGTGGCGCACCCAGTGCTTGACGTCGCGGGCCTCGGCGGTGGCCATCGCGGCGAGGGCGTTGTGTTGCAGCGTGCTGGGAAGCGCCGTGGCGGTGGTGCGGCTGTATTCAGTGATTCCAACGTTGCCGTTCTGCACGACCGCGACGCCACCGGCGAGCAGATCCAGCACCACCCCGCCGGCCATCGCGACGTAGACCATTGGTGATCCGCTGAGGCGGCCTCGATCCGGGTCCACGGCCACCAGCATCAGCTGCTCGGGCAGCGATAGCGCCTGCACCTTCGAGATGCTAGTGGGCTGGCACAGGCTCAATCCAACACCGGAGCCTGACGGGCATCCGCGAACTGATGGCGGCGTGTATGTCTCCACCGCGGCTGTCCCGCCGAGTCCCGATAACTTCTCCTTATCGGAAGTCAGCATGGCAGGACGGTGTGACAGCTCGCGGTCGTGGGCCGACTGGTCGGACAGACGTGGTCCGGTCCGGCCGGGCTCGCGGGAGGTGTGTTGGATCGGTCTTCCCGCTCACCCGGTGGGGTGGTCACACCAGCGGTGGGGGTCACACCAGGCCGGCGTCGTGGACGCAGATCGCGATCTGGACCCGGTTGGCCAGCTCGAGCTTGGCCAGGATGTGGGAGACGTGGGCCTTGACCGTGGCCAGGCTCATGTAGAGCTCGCCGGCGATCTCGGC
>DASQXT010000514.1:0-8544 GCA_035639575.1 Geodermatophilus sp. | reverse complement strand
CCAGCTTGACCGCGCCCTCGATGTGGCCCTTGTCGTAGGCGCTGGTGTCCTCGTCGACCTCGACGAAGACGATGCCGGGGGCGCCGATGTGCTCCTGGGCCCAGTCGGCGGAGACGAGCACGTCGTTGCGGCTCATGGGGGGTGTTCCCTCCTGTGGTGGGTGTGCGGTCAGGTGTGCGCGGGACGGGCCCGGCGGACGGTCAGGTACAGCTCGCAGCCCAGGCAGAAGCCCGTGGTCGCGTTGAGCAGGGCCGCCACCAGCGCGAGGCCGGTCGCGACGGCGCCGACCAGCGGCGCGCCGGAGAGGTACCCGACGGCGCCGACGACGGCGAAGACGAGGCCGACGAGCTGGGCGAAGCGCGCCGGCGCCTCGGGCTCCCGCTCGCGGACCGGACCCAGCCGCGGCGCGACGAGGACGCGGAACAGCACCCCGTAGGGGGCGTACCGCAGCCCGGCGAACGCGCCGACCGCGAAGACGGCGGCCTGGACGGCCACCAGGGCGCCGCTGCCGGTCAGCAGGGCTACGGCGAGGACGGCGCTCGTGACCCACGCGGCGGCGCGCGGACCCCGGACGTCGACCTCGCGGCCGGTCGGGGGGTGTGCTGGGGGCATGGGGGCAGAAGGCTTCCGGACGGCGGTCAGGGCACGTCGGGACGAGGCTGGGCTCGCCCTAGGAGGCCGGACACAGGCAGCTGCCGACGCGGCACAGGTCCACTGTGCGGCGGCTGGTCAGCAGGATGCCCACGGCGCGAGGGTAACGGATCACAGAGCACGCCCGTCCCGGGCACGGGCCGGGGCGACGTGCGCCTCGACCAGCGCGGTGAGTTCGTCGGGGCGCGGGGCGCCGCTGCTGCGGCCGAGCAGGGTGCCCTCCCGGTCCAGGTAGAACAGCGTCGGGGTGCGCCGGACGCCCAGCTCACGGACGGCGTCGAGGTGGCTCTCGGCGTCGACGTCCACGTGCGCCAGCCCCGGTCGGGTGGCCTGCAGCTGCTGCAGCCGGGCCCGGGTCGCCCGGCACGGGCCGCAGAACGCGGTCGAGAACTGGACGACGGTCAGCTCGGCGTCGCCCGGGCGCACGCCCAGGCCCTCGAGCACCGCGGTCGCCGTCCGCTCCTGCCCGCCGTCCGCTGCGCGCACCGCGCCGTCCCTCCTCCGCAACCACCAGGCGCCGACCGCCGTCAGCGCGAGGGCGACGCCCAGCACGCCGGCTCCGATCGGGTCCACGTCGGGCAGCAACCCCTCCGGCCCACCGGCTGTTCCGGTCCCCCTCCATCGGGGAACCGGGCAGGGGGTCAGCCCCGCAGGACCGTGTCGGTCGCCTGGACCCGCACCCGCACGCCGTCGTCGGCCGGTGCGACGCCGGTGACCTGCAGGCCGAAGGGCAGCGGCGGGATCCCGTAGCGCAGGTCGAGCGCGTCGCTGACCTGGTCGAGGAAGGCGCCGGGCACCTCGACGCCGGCGGTGGTGGCGTCCTGCACGTCGAGCACCAGGGTGTCGCCGTCGAGCCGCACCGTGCCGGTCGCGGTGAGCGGCACGGTCTGCCCCGCGACCTCCACGGTCGTCTGCACCCGGAGGCCGTCGCCGTCCCGGCCCACGGTCGTGCCCCGGCCCAGCTGGGCGGAGAGCAGGTCGTAGGGAAGCGTCACCGTGCCGTCGACCCGCTCCACCGGCACCTCCTGCACCGATCCGGACAGCACGTCGGACAACGCGACCCGCACGCCCTGCAGGGAGACGTCGGCGCGGGTGCCCTCGGGCTGGCCCAGGTCGGCGCCGGTCAGGGCGACCCGCACGTCCTCGTACCGCCCGCTGAGCACCTGGGTGAGGAACGGGAAGCCCTCGAACTCCAGGTCGGGTGCGCCGGCGAGCCCGGCCCGCTCGGCGACCACCCGCGCCACCTGGTCCTCGGCGATCTCCTCACCGACCCGGTCGGCGCCGACGACCAGGCCGACCAGGACCAGCAACACCACGAGCGCACGCACGGACCGGCTCCTCAGAGGACCTTCTGCAGCAGGACGGAGAACGCCACGGGAGCGGTCGCGGCGAAGGGCAGCACCGCCTGCAGCAGGGCCGCCGACCACGCCCGGCGCGGGCCCGCCGCCACGACGTAGCCCGCGGCCAGCCCGGTGAGCGCGGCGACCGCGCCCAGCGCCAGGCCGGCGACCAGTGCCCCGAGGACCGTCGCCGCGTCGTCGGCGCCGGAGCCGACCACCGCCACGACCACACCGGCCAGCACACCGAGCACCAGCGCCGGCACCCCCCGCGGCACGCCGGCCGCGACCTCCGGGCGGGGCCGCAGGAGGTCGACCAGGGAGCCCACCAGCAGCGTCGTCCCGACGACGAGCACGGGGCTGACCGCGGCCGTCCCCTCGCCCGCGGCGGGCAGGAGCAGCAGGACGGACAGGGCGGTGACCGTGGTGACCAGCAGGAGGACGCCGGCCAGCGAGCCGACGACGTCCGAGCGCGGCGCCCGGCGCAGCATCTGGTGCAGCACCGCGGCGAGCAGGCCCAGGCCCGGGACGGCGAGCAGCGCGCCGATCTCCGGGCGTTCGGGCACCACGACCAGCAGGTCCGCGCCGGCCGCCGCGGCGAGCCCGAGCGCCGGCGCGCCGGCCCGCCCGGGGATCCCGGTCGCCGGCACCCACGCCGCGACCAGTGCCACCTGCAGGACGGCGACCGCGACCAGCCGGCCCGGGTCCCCGGCGACCGCGGGCAGCCCGACCAGCAGGGCCGTCGCGACGGCGACGACGACGGCGGTGGACAGGTGCCACGCGCGGGCAGGGAGCCCGGGTCCCGCCTCGGTCGCCGTCACGGCCCGATCGTCGCAGACACCCAGCGCGTCATCCGCTCGACGAGCGGGGGGTCGGTGCCGCGGTCACCCCGTCGCCCGGCGTCGTCCGTGGGGACGGTTCCGTGTCGCGGCCCGTTCCGGACGGGGACGGGACGATCACGTCGGCTATCCTGCTGTCTCTTCGACAGCGCCGTCGTGGGCCCCCGGACGACGACCGTCGTCCCCGGCTCCCCGGAGGAGACGTCATGCGACTCGTGCTCATGACCGCCGCACGTCAGGCCACGACCGAGGTGCTGCCCGCCCTCGGCCTCCTGGGACACCACGTCCGCGTGGTCGCACCGGAGCTGTCCAGCCTGCTCGACGGCGACTCCGGCGACGTCGTCCTCGTCGACGCCCGGCACGACCTCATCCAGGCGCGCACCCTCTGCAGCCTGCTGTCCTCCACCGGCGTCGCCTCCGCGCTGGTCGCCGTCCTCTCCGAGGGCGGCCTGGTCGCGCTGTCGGCCGACTGGGGCATCGACGACGTGCTGCTCGACACCGCCGGCCCGGCCGAGGTCGACGCCCGCCTGAAGTGGGCCACCGCCCGGCGACTGGCCGCGACCTCCCCCGCCGACGGGCCGGACGGCGGCGTGACCCAGGCCGGCGAGCTGGTGATCGACGAGCACAGCTACTCGGCGAAGCTGCGCGGCCGCCCGCTCGACCTCACGTACAAGGAGTTCGAGCTGCTGAAGTACCTGGCCCAGCACCCGGGCCGGGTCTTCTCCCGCGCGCAGCTCCTCCAGGAGATCTGGGGCTACGACTACTTCGGTGGCACGCGCACCGTCGACGTCCACGTACGCCGGCTGCGGGCCAAGCTCGGCACCGAGCACGAGGCGCTGATCGGCACCGTGCGCAACGTCGGCTACAAGCTCGACCAGCAGGTCGCCGACGCCACCGCGGCCGCCGCACGCGCCGAGGCCGAGACCCGGGCGCAGAACGACACCGAGCTGGTCTGAGGCCCCCGCTGTCCACTGCTCCCCTCGTCCGGGACGTCGACCGGCTCGACCCGGCCGACGTCGACGCGGTCCTCGCGCTGCTGCGTGCGGCGACCGTGACCGACGGCGTCCGCCCCCTCTCGGAGGAGGCCGAGCTGCGCCTGCAGCACGGCGGTCCGGCCGGCGGTCGGGACGTGCTCGCCACCGCCGCCGACGGCACGCTGACCGGCTACGGGCGGTTCGAGGGCGGGGACGGCACCGGGGACGCCGAGGCCGAGCTGGTCGTCGCCCCCGGCGCCCGTCGGCAGGGGGTCGGCCGCACCCTGCTGGCCCGCCTCGAGGAGCTGGCCGGCGACCGCCCGCTGCGGGTCTGGGCCCACGGCGACCTGCCCGGGTCGGCCGAGCTGGCGCGGCGTCGCGGGTACGAGCGGGCCCGGGTGCTGCTGCAGATGCGCCGCGACCTGGCCGGCGTCGACCCCCAGCCCCCGCTGCGCCTGCCCGAGGGCGTCCTGGTGCGCACCTTCCGGCCCGGCCACGACGAGCAGGCGTGGTTGCGCACCAACGCCCGCGCCTTCGCCTCCCACCCCGAGCAGGGCAGCTGGACGGCCGAGGACCTGCGGCTGCGCGAGGCCGAGCCGTGGTTCGACCCGGCCGGCTTCTTCCTCGCCTGGGAGGGCGAGCGGCTGCTGGGGTCGCACTGGACGAAGGTGCACCCGCCGGGTGACGAGGGGCCGGAGGCGGTCGGCGAGGTCTACGTGCTCGGCATCGACCCCGACGCGCAGGGCCTCGGCCTGGGCCGCGCGCTCACCGACGTGGGGCTGGCCCACCTGCGCGGCCTCGGGCTGCGCCAGGTGCTGCTCTACGTCGAGGAGGACAACACCGCGGCGGTGACGCTCTACGAGCACAGCGGCTTCACCCGGCACACGGTCGACGTCTCCTGGCGCCGCGCCCGCTGAAGAAGGACCCGTCCTCCTCACCGTGGAAGGACCCCGTCCGCCCACCCCTCGCTCCGCTCGGGGCGGTGCCCTGGACGGGGCCGGCGGCGAGCCTCTGGACAGGGCCGGGGCCCGGGGACGAGTCGGCGCGCCCCCGTTCACCCGATGGACGTGAGCCGGCCCACACGACGTGACGCAGGACTCTGCCGCCGTTCACCTCCCGTTCATCGGTGCACCGGGGGGCGGCCACCTCGGCTGCCTAGCGTCGGCCCCCGTTGGTTCCGCGCTGCCCGGCAGAAGGCCTGGGCACACCATCGAAGGGCCCTTCCTTGAAGCTCAGCACCACGTCGCGCGCCGTCGTCCTCTCGACCGCGCTGGCCGGCACCCTCGCGCTGTCCGCGTGCGGCGCCTCCAACGAGGAGAGCGCCGGTGGCGGCAGCACCAGCAGCACGGGCGGCGCCACGGAGCTGAACGGCACGCTCGACGGCGCCGGCGCCAGCAGCCAGCAGGCCGCGATGCAGGGGTGGACCGCCGGCTACTCGGGTGTCCAGCCGGGCGTGACCGTGAACTACGACCCGGTGGGCTCCGGCGGTGGGCGCGAGCAGTTCACCTCCGGTGGCGTGGACTTCGCCGGCTCGGACGCCTACCTGGACGACGAGGAGCTCGCGCAGGCCAAGGAGCGGTGCGGCGGCGGCGAGGTCTTCGAGCTGCCGGACTACATCTCGCCGATCGCGGTCGTCTACAACCTCGAGGGCGTCGACGAGCTCAACCTCTCCCCCCAGGTGATCGCCGGCATCTTCGACCAGAAGATCACCACGTGGAACGACCCGGCGATCGCCGCGGACAACCCGGGCGTGACGCTGCCCGACCTGGCGGTCACCCCGGTGAACCGGTCCGACGAGTCGGGCACCACCGAGAACTTCACCGAGTACCTGGCCGCCGCGGCCGGGGAGGCGTGGCCGCACGAGCCGGACGGCAACTGGCCGGTCTCCGGCGGCGAGGCCGCCCAGGGCACCTCCGGCGTCATCAGCGCCGTCAGCGGCGGCAACGGCACCATCGGCTACGCCGACGAGAGCCAGGCCGGAGAGCTGGGCGTGGCCAAGGTCGGGGTGGGCGGGGAGTTCGTCGCCCCGACCCCGGAGGCGGCCGCCGCCGTCGTCGAGAACTCCGGGCGGGTCCAGGGCCGGGGTCAGTACGACTTCGCCATCGACCTGGCTCGCGACACCACCGCGTCGGGCAGCTACCCGATCGTGCTGGTCAGCTACCACATCGGCTGCGTCACGTACGACGACCAGGAGAAGGCAGGTCTGGTGGCCGACTTCATGGGGTATGTGATCAGCGAGGAGGGTCAGCAGGCGGCGGCCCAGGCCGCGGGTTCCGCGCCGATCTCCGACGCGCTGCGCCAGCAGGCCCAGACGGCCGTGGACGCCATCACGGCCGGCTGAGCGACGATGTCCGGCGACGGCCCGGGGTGCCCGACGGCGCCCCGGGCCGTTCGCGGGCCCGGCCCCGACCGGGTCCCCTCGCCACCCCTCGCCGGGTCCCCAAGCACCCGCCCACACACCACGGAGCAGCGGTGAGCAGCACCAGGACCACGCCCCCGTCCCCCGCCGGGACCGGACGGTCGGTCCGCCGTCCCGGTGACCGGGTCTTCGCCGGTACCGCCAAGGGCGCCGGCATCCTCATCCTCGTCATCCTCGCCGGGGTCGCCGCGTTCCTCCTCGTGGAGGCGATCCCCGCGCTGACCGCCCCCGCCGAGGACATCCCCGGCGACGGCGGCCTGGCGGCCTACGTCGCCCCCCTGGTCTTCGGCACCCTGCTCGCGGCGGTCATCGCGCTGCTCGTGGCGACGCCTCTGGCAGTGGCCATCGCGCTGTTCATCGGCTACTACGCGCCGCGACGGATGGCCCAGGGCCTGGGCTACCTGGTCGACCTGCTCGCCGCGATCCCGAGCATCGTCTACGGCTTCTGGGGCATCTTCTGGCTCGCGCCGAGACTGGTGCCCTTCTACGAGTGGCTCGAGCGCCGCCTCGGCTTCATCCCGCTGTTCGCCGGGCCGGCCTCGACCACCGGGCGCACCATGCTGACGGCGGGCCTGGTGCTCGCCGTGATGATCCTGCCGATCGTCAGCGCGATCTCCCGCGAGGTGTTCCTGCAGGTCCCCAGCCTGCACCGCGAGGCGGCCCTCGCCCTGGGCGCCACCCGCTGGGAGATGATCCGGATGGCGGTCCTCCCCTACGGCCGCTCCGGCGTCGTCGGCGGCGCCATGCTGGGCCTGGGGCGGGCACTCGGCGAGACGATGGCCGTGGCGATCGTGCTGTCGGTCTCCGGCGGCATCACGTTCAACCTGATCAGCAGCGGCAACCCGTCGACCATCGCGGCCAACATCGCGCTGGAGTTCCCCGAGTCCTCGGGCATCGACATCAACACGCTGATCGCCAGCGGCCTGGCCCTGTTCGTCATCACCCTCGCGGTCAACATGCTGGCCCGCGCCATCGTCAACCGGCGCGCCGACTTCTCCGGAGCGAACTGATGAGCCAGACCTCCACCGCGCCGGCGCCCACGGGGAGCAGCGCCTCCGGGTCACGCCGCGGCGAGCGCGCCCGGCGGCTGCCGAACTGGGCGCCCTGGGCGGCCTTCCTGGGCGCCGCCGCCGTCGTGGGCGCCCTCTGGCCGGTGTTCGACCTCAACATCGCGCTGTTCGTCTTCTACACCGTCGTCCTCGGGACCCTGGCGGTGTACCTGCTGACCCGGACCGTGGAGGGCTCCCGGCGGGCCACCGACCGGCTCGTCACCTGCCTGGTGGTCAGTGCCTTCGGGCTGGCGATGGTGCCCCTGGTCTCGCTGATCTGGGAGGTCGTCAGCCGCGGCGCCGCACGGCTGGACGGCGAGTTCTTCAACTCCTCGCTCGTCGGCATCGTGGGCGAGGGCGGCGGCGCCTACCACGCCATCATGGGCACGCTGATCATCACGGCGCTGACCACGCTGATCTCCGTGCCGATCGGCCTGATGACGGCGATCTTCCTCGTCGAGTACGCCCGCGGGCGGCTGAAGCGGGCGATCACCTTCCTGGTCGACGTCATGACCGGCATCCCGTCGATCGTGGCCGGCCTGTTCGCCTACGCGCTGTTCGCGATCTTCTTCGGCCCGGGCATCCGACTCGGCGTCATGGGCGCGATCGCGCTGTCGGTGCTGATGATCCCGGTCGTCGTCCGCTCGGCGGAGGAGGTGCTCAAGCTGGTGCCCAACGAGCTGCGTGAGGCCTCCTACGCGCTGGGTGTGCCGAAGTGGCGCACCATCGTCAAGGTGGTCGTCCCCACGTCCATCGCGGGCCTGGGCACCGGCGTCACCCTGGCTATCGCCCGCGTCGTCGGCGAGACCGCTCCGCTGCTGATCACCCTGGGCATCACGAACGCCACGAACCTCAACGCGTTCGACGGCCGCATGGCGACCCTGCCGGTCTACGCCTACTACCAGCTCACCCAGCCGGGCGTCCCGCCGCAGTTCGCCACCGATCGGGCCTGGACGGCGGCCCTCGTCCTGATCATCCTGGTGATGGGGCTCAACGTCGTCGCCCGGCTCATCAGTCGCTTCTTCGCTCCCAAGACCGGTCGCTGACCGGCAACCCTGGAGGACTCCCTGTGGCCAAGCGCATCGACGTCTCCGACCTCAACATCTACTACGGCAACTTCCTGGCGGTCGAGAACGTCAACGTCTCGATCGAGCCGCGCAGCATCACCGCGCTCATCGGGCCGTCGGGCTGCGGGAAGTCGACCTTCCTGCGCTCGATCAACCGGATGCACGAGGTCATCCCGGGTGGACGCGTCGAGGGCAAGATCGTCATGGA
>DASQXT010000513.1:0-3244 GCA_035639575.1 Geodermatophilus sp. | reverse complement strand
GGGCTCGTCGAGGACGCCATGTCGCCCCTTCCGCTGTCAGCCGTCAAGCTGCACGTCACCGTCCAGGACCTGGCCTGCGTCCAGCGGGTGCTCACCCTGCTGACCGGCCGCGCGTACCCGCTCACCCGCTTCGAGGCCGAGGAGGCCGGCGCCGGGCGCTGGCGCCTGAGCATCGACACCACGGCCGACGCCGACGGCGCCGAGCTGCTGGAGGCGCGGCTGCTGCGCCTGCCGAGCGTCCTCACCGTCGACCTCGACCGCAGCGCCGCCCTCGCCGTCGCGGGCTGACCGCGGGACATCGGTCGGCCTGGCCCGTCCGGCGTCCTGGCGGCGCTGCCCGAGGAGCAGCGACCCGGTCGAGCGTGGCCCTGTCGCCCGCCGACACGGGGGCAGTTCCGCTGACTGGGGGAGGCGGGCGCGCACGCCGAGTGGCTCTCCGTAGGAAGACCTCACAGGGCCTGTGCCGATCGCCAGCCTCGGCTGGTTAGGGTGCTGGGCGTGAGCCGTTGCACGGGCTGGTGGGCCTGGTCGTCGAGGACGACCCAGGCCCGCTGAGGCGTGCTCGGACCGTCCACCCGCCGGACGGTCCGAGGTGCTCCTGCCCTTCGGGCGGCCGGTGGGCCGCTTACCGGAGGAGCAGTTCATGACGAGCATCCACCTGACCGATCCCGACCGTGACGTCCGGGCGATGACCAAGGCCGTGCTGGGCGAGGCGGAGCTGCCGACGCACTGGTACAACCTGGCCGCCGACCTGCCGGTGCCGATGCCGCCGTACCTGCACCCGGGCACCGGCGAGCCGCTGGTGGGAGAGGACATGGCGCCGCTGTTCCCGGCGGCGCTGATCGAGCAGGAGATGACCGGCGAGCGGTTCGTGCCGATCCCGGAGCCCGTCCGCGAGGTGTACCGGTTGTGGCGGCCCTCGCCGCTGTACCGGGCGCACCGCCTCGAGCGGGCGCTGGGGACGCCGGCGCGGATCTACTACAAGTACGAGGGCGTCAGCCCGGTCGGCAGCCACAAGCCGAACACCGCCGTGGCGCAGGCCTATTACAACGCCGCCGAGGGTGTCCGGCGGCTGACCACCGAGACCGGCGCGGGGCAGTGGGGCAGCGCGCTGTCGTTCGCCGCGGCGCTGTTCGGCCTGGAGTGCGAGGTGTGGCAGGTCCGCGCCTCCTACGACAGCAAGCCCTACCGGCGGATGCTGATGCAGACCTACGGCGGCGTGGTCCACGCCAGCCCGTCGGAGCTCACCGCGGCCGGCCGCGGCTTCCTCGAACGCTTCCCCGGCACCACCGGCAGCCTCGGGATGGCCGTCAGCGAGGCCGTGGAGTCGGCGGCGCCGGACCCGGAGGCGCGGTACGCGCTGGGCAGCGTGCTGGGCCACGTGCTGTTGCACCAGACGGTGATCGGCGAGGAGGCGCTGCGCCAGCTCGAGGTGTTCGGCGAGACGGCGGCCGACGTGGTCTTCGGCTGTGCCGGTGGCGGGTCGAACCTGGCGGGGCTGGCGTTCCCGTTCCTGCGGGAGAAGCTGGCCGGACGTACCGACACCCGGGTGGTGGCCGTCGAGCCGGCCGCGTGCCCGTCGCTGACCCAGGGGCGCTACGAGTACGACCACGGCGACGTCGCCGGGCTGACCCCGCTGATGAAGATGCACACCCTCGGGCGCGACTTCATCCCCGACCCGATCCACGCCGGCGGCCTGCGGTACCACGGCATGGCCCCGATGGTCAGCCACGCCGTGGACCTGGGGCTGATCACCGCGGAGGCGGTCGAGCAGCGTGAGGCGTTCGACGCCGGCGTGCTGTTCGCCCGCACCGAGGGGTTGGTGCCGGCGCCGGAGTCCTGTCACGCCATCGCCGGGACGATCGCGGAGGCCCGCCGGCGCGCGGCCACCGGCGAGGAGGGCGTGCTGGTCCTCGGGTTGTCCGGCAACGGGCAGCTGGACCTGCCGGCCTTCGCCGAGCACCTCACGGGTACCGGCGAGCAGGCGGTCGGCGACCAGCCGTTCTGATCCGCATCGCCGGGTCGGGCGGGTCCGAGATCGATCCGCCCGACCCGGCTGCGGAGGGTCGACGCGCCTGTCCGCACCGGCCCGAGGCCGAACCGCCGCACGACCCCGGTCGCCCCCGTCGTCCACGGCGACCACCGACTCGGGCGGGCCGGCTGGGGGTCATGGCCATCCCGGTGGACTCTTGCCTCCACTCGAGTGGACGCGGGTGGACAATGCGACCCAGCTGTACAGCGCGCTGTAGGGAAGATCCGTCCAGGCGGTCGATGAGGGAGAACTCCCATGGCCGACAAGTCGCCCCACGACGACCACTCCGCGAAGAAGTCGGGCAAGGCCGTCAAGGTCAAGCGCGACGAACGCAAGGAGAAGCAGCGGGCCGCCACAGAGATGGACCGGCTGATGCACCCTCGAAGGGCCAGGAGCTGACCGACTGCTGCGCGACGTCGACCAGAACCGACCTGGGGCGCGATCGTCGCCCTTGCCGGCGACCTGGTCGCCTGGCGGCAGACCCTCGCCCTGACCGAGCACCCGGCGGGATCTCGGCCGCCATGAGACGTCCTTCGTCCACGGGGGAGCCGAGACTCGTCCTGGGAGGTGCGGCGGGCGCGACGGTGGCCCGTACTCACCTCCGCGTGCCGCGAGTCTGGAGAAGGCGTCATGCGGGTAGACGTGACGGTCGACATCAGCGCGCCACCGGAGGTGGTGTGGGCGGTCCTCTCGGACGTGGAGTCCTGGCCGGCGTGGACGGCGTCGATCACCTCGATACGCCGGTCGAGCCCGGACCGGTTGCAGGTCGGCTCCCGGGTCCGCATCGAGCAGCCGCGGCTGCCCGCCACGGTGTGGACCGTCTCGGATCTCGTCGAGGGGGAGCGGTTCACCTGGACCTCCACCAGCCCTGGGGTGCACACCCGCGCGTCTCACCGCGTCGTCGGGACCGCCGCAGGGTCACGGGTGACCCTGTCCATCGACCAGGCGGGCGTCCTCGGGCGGTTGGTGGGACGTCTCTACGGCGGCCTCACGCATCGCTACGTGGAGATGGAGGCCGCCGGCCTCAAGCAGCGGTCCGAGAGCTCCGCACCGCAGACGCGGCTGTGAGCAGTGGCGGCGGGACGCCGTGATCCCGGGAGCTCAGCATCCTGCCTGGCCCAGCCGCTGTCCGGACGCCCAGACGGTGTACACCTCGATCGTGTCCCTGCGCGGCCACTCGAGTGCGGTTGGTGGCGGGGGCGGGCGGTGATG
>DASQXT010000512.1:0-24386 GCA_035639575.1 Geodermatophilus sp. | reverse complement strand
GTCGGTGATCGGGCCCCACATGTCCGAGACCGTGGACCCGGTGTGGTCCAGGTCGGGGAGCATGGCCATCCCACCGACGGCGGCGATCCAGGCGACCTGGCCGGCGGTGCCCCCGACCGGGGCCCACGGCAGGGTCGCGGCACCGGCGGCGAGCCCCGAGAGCGCGTGCGAGTGACCGAGCACGGACACAGCGTGCCGCCAGCAGTCCGTGCTGCAGGGAAGGCCACCCATCCGGCGTGTCACAGGAGCCGCCCTGCGAGCGGTGGGGAGCGGGGACGGGCCCGGGGGTCCTCCCCGCTCCCCACGGCGGGGCTCAGCTCAGGTGCGGGAGGGCACCTGGCCGCGGTGTCGGCCGGTGGGCCGACGGTGTCACTCGTCCTCGGTGCCGCCGCGGGCCAGCCAGGTGGCCAGCCGCTCGACGGGCACCTCGAAGTCGGGGTGCTGGTCGACGAACGCCTGCATCTGGTCGGCCAGCCAGGCGAGGGTCACCTGCTCCTCGCCGCGCCGGTCGGCCAGCTCCTCCAGGCCCCGGTCCGTGAAGTACATGGGCGGACTAGTCGGCGAAGGCCTCGGCCACGAGGCGCTTCTGCTCGACCTCGTGGACCTTCGCCGAGCCGACGGCCGGGCTGGCCGCGGCCGGGCGGCTGACGCGGCGCAGACGACGGCCGGCCGGCAGGTGCTCGGGCAGGTTCACGGCCATGAACTGCCAGGCGCCCATGTTCGCCGGCTCCTCCTGCACCCAGACCACGTCCTGCGCGTCCGGGTAGCGCTCCAGCGCCTGCCCGATCTGCTCGGCCGGCAGCGGGTAGAGCTGCTCGACGCGCAGCACCGCGGTGTCGGCGGTGCCGGTGGCCTCCCGCTGGGCGAACAGGTCGTAGGCGACCTTGCCGCTGCACAGGAGGACCTTGCGCACCGCGCCGTCGTCCAACGGCTCGCCGCCCACGCCCGGGTCGGCCAGCACCGGCCGGAACGTCTCCTCGGTGAACTCCGCGACCGGGCTGACGGCGGCCTTGGCCCGCAGCAGGGACTTGGGCGTGAAGACGACCAGCGGCCGGTGCACCTGCGAGAGTGCCTGGCGGCGGAGCAGGTGGAAGTAGTTGCCCGGCGTCGAGCAGTTGGCGACGGTCATGTTGTTCTCCGCCGACAGCTGCAGGAACCGCTCGATGCGGCCGCTGGAGTGGTCCGGGCCCTGGCCCTCGAGACCGTGCGGCAGCAGCAGGGTGACACCCGAGCGCTGGCCCCACTTGGCCTCACCGGAGGCGATGTACTCGTCGATCACCATCTGGGCGCCGTCGACGAAGTCGCCGAACTGGGCCTCCCAGAGCACCAGCGCCTTGGTGTTGGCCACCGAGTATCCGTACTCGAAGCCCAGGGCGGCGTACTCGGAGAGCAGCGAGTCGTAGACGAAGAACTTGGCCTGCTCCGGCGACAGGTTCGCCAGCGGCGTGTACTCCGCGGCGGTCTGCCGGTCGATGAGCACCGAGTGGCGCTGCACGAAGGTGCCACGCCGCGAGTCCTGACCGGCCAGCCGCACCGGGACGCCCTGCACGAGCAGTGACCCGAAGGCCAGCAGCTCGCCCATCGCCCAGTCGATGCCGCCCTCGCTGACCATCGCCGCGCGCCGCTCCAGCATCCGCTGGAGCTTCGGGTGCACGGTGAAGTCCGCCGGCAGGGAGACGTGCGCGTCGCCGATGGCCTTCATCACCTCGAGGGTGATGGCGGTGGCGATCGCCGAGACCTCCTGCGCGGGCTGGTCCATGACCGGCTGCGGCTTCGAGGTGTCCTGCGCGTCGTGCGTCTCGGCGAAGGCCCGCTCCAGCTGGTCGCGGTAGTCCTTGAGCGCCTCCTCGGCCTCGGCCAGCGTGATGTCGCCGCGGCCGATCAGCGCCTCGGTGTAGAGCTTCCGGACCGAGCGCTTGCGGTCGATGATGTCGTACATCAGCGGCTGGGTCATCGACGGGTCGTCGCCCTCGTTGTGGCCGCGCCGGCGGTAGCAGATCATGTCGACGACGACGTCCTTCTTGAACGCCTGTCGGTAGTCGACCGCCAGCCGGGCGACCCGCACGCAGGCCTCCGGGTCGTCACCGTTCACGTGGAAGACCGGCGCGCCGATCATCCGCGCGACGTCGGTCGAGTAGAGGCTCGAGCGCGACTGCGCCGGGCTCGTGGTGAACCCGACCTGGTTGTTGATCACCACGTGCACCGTGCCGCCGGTGCGGTAGCCGCGCAGCTGCGAGAGGTTCAGCGTCTCGGCGACGACCCCCTGGCCGGCGAAGGCCGCGTCGCCGTGCAGCAGGACCGGCAGGACGGTGAAGCCCTGCTCGCCCTTGTCGATCATGTCCTGCTTGGCGCGGGCGATGCCCTCGAGGACGGGGTTGACCGTCTCCAGGTGCGAGGGGTTGCTGGCCAGCGAGACGGCGATCTCCGCGCCCGGCTTGAACGGGTTCTCGAACGTGCCCTCGGCGCCGAGGTGGTACTTCACGTCGCCGGAGCCCTGGACGGTGCCGGGGTCGATGTTGCCCTCGAACTCACCGAAGATCTTGCTGTAGCTCTTGCCGAGCACGTTGGCCAGCACGTTGAGCCGGCCGCGGTGCGCCATGCCGATCGCGACCTCGTCCAGGCCGTGCTCGGTGCCGGCGATGAGCACCTCGTCGAGGATCGGGATGACCGACTCCCCGCCCTCGAGGCTGAACCGCTTCTGGCCCACGTACTTCGTCTGCAGGAAGGTCTCGAACGCCTCAGCGGCGTTGAGCCGGCCGAGGATGTGCTTCTGCTTCTCCCGGTCGGGCTGGTCGGCCTTGACCTCGACCCGCTTCTGGAGCCACTCGCGCTCCTCGGGGTCGGTGATGTGCATGTACTCCACGCCGACGGTGCGGCAGTAGGAGTTCCGCAGCACGCCGAGGATGTCGCGCAGCGCCATCATCCGCTCGCCGGCGAAGCCGCCGACCGGGAACTGCCGGTCGAGGTCCCACAGCGTCAGGCTGTGCTCGAGGATGTCGAGGTCGGGGTGGCTGCGGACCCGGTACTCCAGCGGGTCGGTGTCGGCCATGAGGTGGCCGTTGCGCCGGTAGGCCTCGATGACCTCGATGACCCGGGCTTCCTTGTCGATCTCGCCCTCGTGGCTGACCCGCACGTCGGGCATCCAGCGCACCGGGGCGTACGGGATCCGCAGCGAGCGGAAGACGTCGTCGTAGAAGCCGTCCTCGCCCAGCAGCAGCTGGTGCAGGCGGCGGAGGAAGTCGCCGGACTCGGCGCCCTGGATGATCCGGTGGTCGTAGGTCGAGGTCAGCGTGATGATCTTGGAGATGCCGAGGTCGGTCAGCGCCTCCTGGCTCATCCCCTGGAACTCGGCCGGGTACTCCATGGCGCCGACGCCGATGATCGCGCCCTGGCCGGCGGTCAGCCGCGGCACCGAGTGGTTGGTGCCGATCGTGCCCGGGTTGGTCAGGCTGATCGTGGTGCCGGAGAAGTCCTCGAGGGTCAGCTTGCCCGCGCGGGCGCGGCGGATGACGTCCTCGTAGGCGCCCCAGAACCGGGCGAAGTCCATCTCCTCGGCGGCCTTGATGGAGGCGACGACGAGGGAGCGGGAGCCGTCGGGCCGGGGCAGGTCGATGGCCAGGCCGAAGTTGACGTGCTCGGGCTGCACCAGGGTCGGCTTGCCGTCGACCTCGGCGAAGGCGGCGTTCATGTTCGGGAAGTCGTCGAGCGCCCGGACCAGCGCGTAGCCGATCAGGTGGGTGAACGAGACCTTGCCGCCGCGCGAGCGGGCCAGGTGGTTGTTGATGACGATGCGGTTGTCGGCCAGCAGCTTGGCCGGGACCGCGCGCACGCTGGTCGCCGTCGGCACGGTCAGCGAGGCGTTCATGTTCTTGACGACGCTGGCGGCCGCCCCGCGCAGCGGGACGCGCTTCGGGCCCTCACCGGCGGGCTGGCCGGCCTTGGCGGCGGCGGCGGGCTTCGCGGCCGGGGCCGGCTTGGCGGCGGGCGCGGCCTTGGCGGCCGGCTGCTGCTGCGCCTTCCGGTCGGCGGCCCGGTCCACCACGGTGTCCTCGGTGCGCTCCTCCACGCGGGTCGCCCGAGAGGGGGCGCCGGCGCCGTCGCTGGGCTGCTGGTCGGGGGCGGGCTGCTGGGCGGCGGGGGCCGGCTGCCGGTCGGCGGACGCGGGCGCCGGGGCGGCCGACTCGAGCTCGGCGGCCTGAGCGGCCTGAGCGGCCGGTGCCGCCCGGTCGTCGCTCGCGGACACCGGGCTGCCCGGCCGGTAGTCGGCAAAGAACTCGTGCCACGCCTGGTCCACGCTCGAGGGATCGGCGAGGTACTGCTGGTACATCTCCTCGACCAGCCACTCGTTGGTGCCGAATCCCGCCACTGCTGAGGAGTTGGGGGTGGAGGACGGCCGGGATGAGCTCACGCTTGACACGGGGTCGGGTGCCTTCTTCGTCGTGGGTGGACGTCTCTGGACCGGGGCTGGAGTCTACGCCCGCGGCGGCCCGGATCCGGCCGCTGGACAGGCGGCGGACCTGGGACGTCGAGGACGGGGGCGGGGGAGCACGGCGCGGCTAGTCCGTGGCGCCGCGTGCGACGAGCAGGTCGGCGAGGGAGTCGTGCGTGGTGGCCTGACCTGCGTCGTCCCGGCGGGTTCGGGCCGCGGTCACCCGGCTGATGTCGAGGGCGCTGGCGCCGTCGACGGTGGTGGCGTTGACGTCGGCTCCCGCGTCCAGCAGGACGCGGACCACCTCGGGCGCGTCGGGCCCGCGAGCGCCGGCGACGGCGGCGTGCAGCGGGGAGCGGCCGGTGTCGGGCTCGCGCCGGTTGACGTCGGCCCCGGCGGCCAGCAGCAGGCGGACCAGCTCCAGCCGGGTGCTGGCCGCGGCGGCGTGCAGCGCGCCGCGGTCGGCGTCGGCGCCCCGGTCCAGCAGCGTCCGGGCGCTGCCGGCGGCACCGCCGGCCGCGGCGAGGGTCAGCAGGTCCACCCCCGTCACCGGGTCGGTGAGCGGGGCGCCGCCGTCCAACTCGGTGCGCAGCCGCTCGACGTCGTCGAGGTAGGCGGCGCTGGCGGCGTCGACCGGGGCGCCCAGCTCGCGCAGCAGCGGGACCAGTCCGGGCGCGGACTCCAGCGCGGTGTGCAGCGGGTCCCGGCCGTGCTCGGTCCGTGCGGAGAGGTCCGCGCCGGCCTCCGCCAGCAGCCGCACCACCTCGGCGCGGCCCTCGGCGACGGCCAGGTGCAGCGGCGTCCAGCCGTCCTGGCCGGCGCGCTCCACCGTGGCGGTCAGCAGCCGGGGGGCGTCCTGGACGGCGGCACGCACGGCCTCGACGTCGCCGTCGGCGACCAACCGGCCCAGTCGCGGGGCGGTCATGCGGGTGGTCGTGGGTGTGGTCATGGGGGGATCCCCGTTCCGATCGGGAGCAGCGGCCCCGTCCCGGGCCCCACCCTGAGCTCGGGGAGGGGTGGGGAGGACGGGGTCCTTTCAGACGACGTCGCGGCGGACGGCGAGCAGGGTGCCCAGCAGTGCCGCCACCAGACCGTAGCCGAGCAGCACCAGACCGCCTTGCCACGGTTCGAGGAGGTCCGGGCCGTCGAGGGTCGCCGTCAGCGCCTCCAGTGCACCGCCGGGCAACCACTTGTAGGCCCCGGCGATCGCGCTGATCTGTCGGACGATCGCCTCGACGACGAACAGGTACACGAGTCCGCCCACGATCGCGCCCACCTGGTTGCGCACCAGAGCGCCGAGGCCGACGCCGATGACGGTGTAGATGACCAGGGCGAGACCGCTGCTGGCGAGCACCCTCAGGTTGTCGCCGGTCAGTTCCGGCACCGCACCCCGGGCGCCGGCGGCCACCGCTGCCACGCCGTAGTTGACGGCCACCACAACGAGCGCGAAGGGCACCGCGACCAGCGCGTAGGCGGTGAGCTTGGCGATGACGACCCGGCCGCGCCGGGGCGTGGTGAGGAACGTCGGCGTGGCCGTGCGGTGCCGGTACTCCTGGGTCATCCCGATGATGCCGAGGATCAGGAACAGCACGGTCACGTTGGCGCCGATGGCCAGCACGAGCTGCTCGAACTGTTCGGTGCCGACGGGCGGGAGCCCGCCCGGGGGGCCGCCCTGGGCGCCGCCCGGGGTGTCTCCGGCGAACGAGGTGAACAGCACCACGAAGCCGGCCACCAGGACACAGGCGCCGGCCAGCAGGCCGATCCACACCCGGGTCGTGAACAGCTTGGTCCACTCGGCACGGACGAGCGCGGTCATCGGGCGGCCCCCTGGGATGCGGCGAACTGCTCCTGGCCGGCGGTGAGCCGGAAGTAGAGCTCCTCCAGGCCGCTGGTCTCCGCGCGCAGCTCGTGCAGCTCGACCCCGGCCCGGAAGGCCTGCGCGCCCACGGCGTCCGGCGTCGTCCCGCTCACCGTGACCCGGCCGTCCTCGCTCGGTGCGACGGCGAACCCGGCGGCGCCGAGGACCTCGGCCAGCCGTCCCGCCTCGGGGCTGCGCACCAGCACCGCTCCGGCGTCCTGCGCGCCGGAGCGCAGCTCGGCCAGCGAGCCCTCGCGGACCAGCCGCCCGGCGCCGACGATCACCACGCGGTCGGCGGTCTGCTCCATCTCGGCGAGCAGGTGGCTGGAGACCAGCACGGTGCGCCCCTCGTCGTGCGCCAGGTGGCGCAGGAACCCGCGCAGCCAGTGGATGCCCTCGGGGTCCAGCCCGTTGGCCGGCTCGTCGAGCACCAGCACCGGCGGGTCGCCGAGCAGCGCCGTGGCCAGGGCCAGCCGCTGCCGCATGCCCAGCGAGTAGCCGCCCGCGCGACGCCGGCCGGCGTCGGCCAGGCCGACCTGGGCGAGCACCTCGTCGGCGCGCGTGACCGGCAGGCCCGCGGCCCGGCAGTACACCCGCAGGTGGTTGCGCCCGGACCGCGCCGGGTGGAACGCCGTCTCGAGCACCGCGCCGACCGTGCGGACGGGCGAGGGCAGGTCGGTGTAGGCGACGCCGTCGAAGGTCGCCGTCCCCGCGTCCGGCCGCTCCAGGCCCAGGACCATGCGCAGCGTGGTGGTCTTGCCGGCCCCGTTGGGGCCGAGGAAGCCGGTGACGGCGCCCGGCTCGACGGTGAAGCTGAGGTCGGAGACGGCGCGGACGACGCCGAAGCTCTTGCTGAGGCCGCGGACCTCGACCCGCACGGGGTCGCGGTGGCGGCTGGTGCCGGGGTGGATGGCGCTCTCCTCGCGTCGGCCGGGCGACGTCCCCATCCAAGCGCACCCGGCGGACCGAACGGCACCCTCCGGTCCGATCCGCGCGTGTTCCGGCGTGACCCCGCGCACACCCCGTGGCCGACGGGTTCGGTAGGTTGCCCGGTCAGGCGGGTGGACCGGCTCCCCGGCGAGCCGGAGCAGTGCCGCTCGAGACGGCCGGGCGAGGCCATCGAGGAGGGTCCGTGAGCGCCTACCGCACGGTGGTCGTCGGGACCGACGGGTCGGACTCCTCGCTCCTGGCGGTGCGCCGTGCCGGGGCCCTCGCCGGGGCCTGCCGGGCGCGGCTGGTGATCGTGTGCGCCTACCTGCCGCCGCGGGCCGACGAGCGCGAGCGGCGCCGCGCACGGGACCTGCCGGGCGAGGACGGGTCCCCGGTGGACGGGTCCGCGCCGGCGGACGACCTCGTGCGGCGCGCCGCGGAGGAGGCCGTCGGGGCCGGCGCGGGGGAGGTCGAGCAGCTGGCCGTCGTCGGCTCACCGGTCGAGACCCTGCTCGACGTCGTCACCCGCGCCCGGGCCGACCTGCTCGTCGTCGGCAACCGGGGGCTCGACAGCCTCAAGGGCCGGCTGATCGGGTCGGTGCCCGCCGACGTGACCCGGCGCTCGTCGGTCGACGTCCTCGTCGTCCACACCACGGGCTGACGGCCCTGCCGGACACCCCTCGGGACCCGGACGTGATGGCGGACGCCGGCGACGCCCACGAGGCCCTGCTGCGCCTGCTCCTCGACGGTCCGCGCCGCTACACCCGGCTGCAGATCGCCGAGATGGCCGACCTGCCCTCCGAGCGCACCCGGCGGCTGTGGCGGGCGCTCGGCTTCCCCGACGCCGCCGACGACGACCCGGTCTTCACCGACGCCGACGTCCGGGCGCTGGAGCTGCTCAGGGCGCTCATCGACTCGGGCTTCGTCGAGCCGGGCACCGAGGCCTCGATCGCCCGCGCGATGGGGCAGTCGCTGTCCCGGCTGGCCGACTGGCAGACCGACCTGCTCGCCGACGCCCTGTCCCGCGGTAGTGCCGAGGGCGGGCGCGCCGTCCCGCCGGAGGAAGCCGTGGCCGCCGCCCGCAGCCTCTTCCCCCTGCTGCGCGAGCTGCAGACCTACGTGTGGCGGCGGCACCTGGCGGCCAACGCCGACCGGCTGCTCACCCCGGCGACCGCCGTCGACCGCCGGGAGCTCGCCGTCGGCTTCGCCGACCTGGTCGGCTACACCAGCCGCAGCCGGGGGATGGGCGGCCGGGAGCTCGGCGCGATGATCGAGGACTTCGAGAGCACCGGGAGCGAGGTCATCGCCCGCCACCACGGCCGGGTGGTCAAGACGGTGGGGGACGGCGTCCTCTACACCGCCGTCTCGGCGATCGACGCCGTGGAGATCGGGCTGGAACTGCTCGAGGCGTGGCAGACCGAGGACCGCCCGCCGCTGCGGGTCGGCGCCGCGTACGGCACCGTGCTCACCCACCTCGGCGACGTGTACTCGCCGGTGGTGAACCTGGCCAGCCGGCTCACCTCGATCGGCCGGCCGGGCACGCTGCTGGTCGACCGGGACCTCGCCCGGCAGCTGCGCGGCCTGCCCCGCTACCGGGTGCGGCCGCTGCGCCGGGTGTCGGTGCGCGGCTACGAGGACCTGCAGCCCTGGCGGGTGCAGCGCCGTCCGCCGGGGGAGGCCGACCTCGCGCTGGACCGCATGCTCGACGAGATGGCCGACGACGTCCTCGAGGAGGACGCCGGCGATTGAAGGACCACCCTTCCCCCACGCCTCGCAGGCTCAGGCGGAGGGCCCCTGGAGGGTGGCCGTTCCAACACCTCACCGGGGCAGGGGGGAACACGTTCGCGCCGTCCCGGCCGGGCTTGGCACCCTGGTGTCCCGTGAGTGCCACGCTCGTCGCCCGGGGACTGGCCGCCGGCCACGGTGCCCGCGTCCTCTTCTCCGACCTCGACCTCGTCGTCGCCCCCGGCGACGTCGTCGGGCTGGTCGGGGTCAACGGCGCGGGCAAGTCCACCCTGCTGCGCATGCTCGCCGGTGAGCTGCCGCCCGAGTCCGGCAGCGTCACCGCCAGCCCGCCCACGGCGACCCTCGGGTACCTGCCGCAGGAGCACGAGCGCCGGCCGGGGGAGACGGTGCGCCAGACGCTGGCCCGCCGGACCGGGGTCGCCGCCGCGCAGGCGGCTCTCGACGCCGCCACCGAGGCGCTCACCGAGGGCGCGGACGGCGCCGACGACGCCTACGCCGGGGCGCTGGAGCGCTGGCTGTCCCTCGGCGGGGCCGACCTCGACGAGCGCGCGGCGCAGGTCGTCGGCGAGGTGGCGCCCGGGGTGTCCCTCGACGCGGGGACGACCGGGCTCTCCGGCGGCCAGGCCGCGCGGGTGGGGCTGGCCGCCCTGCTGCTCTCGCGCTACGACGTGCTGCTGCTCGACGAGCCGACCAACGACCTGGACCTGGCCGGCCTGGAGCAGCTGGAGCGCTTCGTCACCGGGGCGCGCAGCGGCATCGTCGTCGTCAGCCACGACCGGGAGTTCCTCGCCCGCACGGTGACCCGCGTCGTGGAGCTGGACCTCGCCCAGCAGCTGGTGCGGGTGCACGACGGCGGCTACGAGGCCTACCTGGTCGAGCGGGAGGTGGCCCGGCGGCACGCGCGCGAGGAGTACGAGGAGTACGCCGAGACCAGGGCCGGGCTCGAGGCGCGCGCCCGCATGCAGCGCAACTGGCTGGCCAAGGGCGTGCGGGACGCGGTCAAGAAGCAGAAGGACCCGGACAAGTTCATCAAGGCCCACAACCGGGCGACGGCCGAGAAGCAGGGGGCCAAGGCCAAGCAGACCGAGCGGATGATCGAGCGGCTGGAGGTGGTCGAGGAGCCGCGCAAGGAGTGGGAGCTGCGGATGGAGATCGCCGCCGCGCCGCGCGCCGGGGCGGTCGTCGCCACGCTGTCCGGTGCGGTCGTGCGCCGCGGGGACTTCACCCTCGGCCCGGTCGACCTGCAGGTGGACTGGGGCGACCGGGTGGTCATCACCGGCCCCAACGGCAGCGGCAAGTCCACGCTGCTGGCCGCCCTGCTGGGGCGGGTGCCGCTGGACGAGGGCCGCGGCGGGCTGGGCCCGTCGGTGCGGATCGGCGAGATCGACCAGGCCCGCGGCGCGTTCCTCGGCGCCGAGCCGCTGCTGGAGGCCTTCGCCGCGGAGGTGCCCGACCGGCCCACCGCCGACGTGCGCACCCTCCTGGCCAAGTTCGGGCTGACCGCCGAGCACGTGCTGCGCCCGGCCGACACCCTCTCGCCGGGGGAGCGGACCCGGGCCGGGCTGGCGCTGCTGCAGGCCCGCGGGGTCAACGTGCTGGTCCTCGACGAGCCGACCAACCACCTCGACCTGCCGGCCATCGAGCAGCTCGAGCAGGCGCTGGCCGGCTACCGCGGCACGCTGCTGCTGGTCACCCACGACCGCCGGATGCTGGCCGCCGTCGACACCCCCCGCCGGATCACCGTCGAGGACGGCCGGGTCACCGAGTAGAAGGACCTCGCTGCCCCCCACCCCTCGCGGGCTCGGGGCGGGCCCCTGCAGCGAGGCCGCCCTGTCGGGTGACGGTCTCCAGAGCCGCGGCCACCGCGTACTCGGCCGTCGTCGCCAGCTCCTGCGGCGTCGCGCCGGCGGAGGACAGCGCGGGCAGCAGGTGCACCTCCACCACCGTGCCCGGGGAGGCGGCCAGCCAGCGCATCGCCGCCACCGTCGAGCGTCCGCCGGGGGGTGGGGACGCCGCGCCGCGCCAGCGGACGGCGACCGGGCACACCGCGGCGCCGGCGTCCACCGCGGCGGCGAGCAGGGCAGGGGAGAAGCGGCCCAGACCCGCGCCTCCCCGCACGCCCTCCTCGGGGCGGACGCTGACCGACGTCCCCAGGCGCAGCTGGGTGGCGATCCGCGCGGAGACCGCGGGGACCGCCGGCACCGGCACCCCCGCGAGCCGGTCCGGGACCCCGGCGACCGCGGCGCCGGGGACGACGGTGAGCAGTGCCAGCGGGTCCAGGGCGGTGGCCGTGTTGGACACCAGCAGCAGCCCGGTCCCCGTGCGCGGCCAGGCCGTGGCCGGCACGTGGACCCTCACGCGCACGCCCAGGCCGGTCAGCACGCGGGCGGCCCCGCAGACGCTGCGGCGCCGGCTGCTGCCCACGGGCGGACGGAGCCGGCCGGAGGCGACGGTGGCGCCGACGCGCAGCCAGTTGGACGAGGTCGCAGCGGTCACGGTGCCTCCCGGGACGCGCGGCGGACCCGGGTGGGCCCGCTCGCACCGCGAGCGTCGCGGGCGCGGGTGACGGGCCGGCAACGTCCGGGAGACGGCGACGGGACGGCCGCGGGACGATCCGTCGCCGCTCCTCAGGGGGCGTCGAGCGCCTCCGTGAGGCCGACCGCGTCCATGCCGGCCCAGGTCTCGCCGACGTGGTGGGCCAGCACCATGAGGTCGCGCAGGTTCCCGTCCCGGTCCCGGATGTGGTCGACCAGCAGCGCCTCCCCGGTGAAGCCCAGGCCGGTGAACAGCGCCAGGGCCGGCGCCTGGTCGGCGACCACCTCGACGACGAGCTTGGTGAGCCCGGCCTCGAGGGCGTGCACCACGGCGTGCCGGGCCAGCTCGCGCCCCAGTCCCGAGCCGCGGCTACCGGGCGAGACCACCAGCCGGACCTCGCCGACGTGGTCGGACCAGCCGGGCAGCCGCAGGACGGCGACGTAGCCGAGCACCTCGCCGCCGTCGTCCACCGCCACCCAGCGGTCGACCCCCGGCGAGCCGGCCACCCAGCCGCGCACCACCTCGGGGTCGGTGACGTCCTCGCGGATGAAGGTCCGGTCGCCCTCGGGCAGGCCGGCGAAGAAGCGCACCAGGGCCTCGCAGTGCGCCTCGGTCAGCGGGGTCACGGTGGTCACGGGGCGACCTCCTCGGCCTGCAGCGGCTCGCTGCGCCGTCGGAGGAAGTCGATGATCGTCGGCACCGTCGTCCGGGCCGCCGTCCGACCGACGACCAGGCCCATGTGCCCGGCCGGCAGCCGCAGCTCGTGCTTGTCCGGGGAGCCGACCAGGTCGATCAGCGGCGCGCACGCCTCGGGCGGGACGATGTGGTCGCGGTCGGCCCGGACGGTGAGGAACGGCACCCGGATGTCGGACAGGTGCACGCGGTCGCCGCCCACCGTCAGCCGGTCGGTGACCATGCCGTTGTCGCGCACCAGCATCCGCACCGTCTCCTCCGCGGCGGCCCCGGGGAAGGGCACGTGGTCGTCCGACCAGCCGGTCATGGCCTGGTAGCCGGCCACGTACTCGTCGTTCCAGAGGCGCTCCCACAGCGTCACGTAGCGGGTCACCTCGGCCGTGGGGGTCAGCGTCTTGAAGCCCTGCAGGACGACCCGGGGCGGCACGTTGCCGTCGGCGTCCAGCACGTCGGACACCTCCAGCCCGCCGACCCGGAACAGGTCGGCCAGCGGGCCCATGTGCTGGAAGTCGACCGGGGTGGCCAGCACGGTGAGGCTGCGCAGCGGCGCGTCCGGGTGGTGGGCGGCGTAGAGCAGCGCGAGGTCGCCGCCGAAGCAGTAGCCGAACAGGGTGACCTCGTCGGCCCCGGAGACCTCCAGCACCCGCTGGACGCCGGCCGGGATGTAGTCGTCGACGTAGTCCTCGAGGGTGTTGGCGGCGTCCCGCTCGTCCGGCTCGCCCCAGTCGAGCAGGTAGACGTCGAAGCCGGCGCGGAGCAGCTGCTCGACGAAGCTGTTGCCCGGCGCCAGGTCGAGGATGTAGCTGCGGCTGACCAGGCTGAACACGATGAGCAGCGGCGGGGAGTACCGGACCCCGCCGTGGGTGTCGGGGTCGTTGCGGTAGTGCCACAGCTGGGTCCGGCCGCGCTGCCAGACGACGTCCTTGGGCGTCTGCCCGACGTCGGGCCGGGCGACGCCGCTGACCAGGCGCAGGCCGTTACGGGCGCGCAGGGCGTTGCGTTCGACGTCGCGCCGGACGCGGTCGAGCACCGTCTGCGGGCTGGGCACTGTCGGCATCGGACTCCTCAGGGGTGCCGCGGCGCTCGGTCTCCCGTCGCGCCGCCTCGAGCTGCAGGGTCAGCCGGCGCACCTCGCGGTCGAGGGCACCGACCTGGGCGCGCAGCCGGCTGACGTCGGTCCCGGCCGGCAGGTTGAGCAGGTGCCACGCGCGGGCCGTCAGGTCGCGGGCGGAGCCGCGGGCCACGGTGACCGCGCGGCGGGTCAGGGCGGCGCCGACGGCGAAGGCCTCGCTGCGGACGACCTCCTCCGCCCGGGGGGTCACGCGGCGCTCGACGGCGTCGAAGGCCTGCCGCCACCGCGGCGGCTCCGTCACGCCCTCACCTCCTGAGGGACCTCGACGGCGCGGCGGAGGATCTTGCCGGTGGGCCCCTTGGGCAGGGACTCGACCAGCCAGACGTGCCGCGGGTACTTGTAGGCGGCCACCCGCTCCTTGACCCAGGCGCGCAGCTCGTCGGGGTCGGCCTGCTGCCCGGGCTTGAGGGCCACCGCCGCGGCGACCTCCTCGCCCAGCTCCGGGTGCGGGACGCCGACGCACGCGGCCTCGGCGACCGCGGGGTGCTCGTAGAGCGCCTCCTCGATCTCCCGCGGGTACACGTTGTAGCCCCCGCGGATGATCATCTCCTTCTTGCGGTCGACGATGGCGAAGTAGCCGTCCTCGTCCTGCCGGGCCAGGTCGCCGGTGCGGAACCAGCCGTCCGGGATGGCCTTGGCCGTCTCCTCCGGCTTGCCCCAGTAGCCCCGCATGACGTTCTCGCCGCGGATGGCGATCTCCCCGACGTCCCCGGGTCGGACGTCGCCGCCCTCGTCGTCCACCAGGCGCATCTCCACGCCGCGGATCGGCGTGCCGATCGTTCCCGGCTTGCGCTCGGCGTGCGGGTGGTTGAAGGAGGCGACCGGCGAGGTCTCGGACAGCCCGTAGCCCTCCAGCACGATGCAGCCGAAGGCCTCCTCGAAGCCGCGCATGATCTCGACCGGCATCGCGGACCCGCCGGAGACGCACAGCCGCAGGCTGGAGACGTCGTAGCGGTCCCGGTCGGCCTGGTGCAGCATCGCCGCGAACATCGTCGGCACGCCCTCGAAGACGGTCACCTGGTCCCGTTCGATGATCGACAGGGCCTTCCCCCCGTCGAAGCGCGGGAGCAGGGTCAGGCAGGAGCCGCCCATGACCGCGGCGTTGAGCGCGCAGGTCAGCCCGAAGACGTGGAACAGCGGCAGGCACCCCATGACGACGTCGTCGGGGGTGTTCTCGAGCAGCGTGTCGTGGGTCGTGCGCGCGTTGCCCGCCAGGTTGGCGTGGGTCAGCTCCGCGCCCTTGGGTGGCCCGGTGGTCCCCGAGGTGTAGAGGATGACCGCCGCGTCCTGGTCCTCCCGCGGCTCGAGGTCCCGGCCGCCGGACCCGCTCAGCGCCTCGCCGGCGTCGACCGGGCCGACGGTCACCGCGTCGACGCCCACGGCGGCCGCGGCCTCGGTGGCCGCCTCGGCGTTCGCGTCCAGCGCCACCACGAGCCGGGCGCTCGAGTCGCGCAGGTAGTACTCGACCTCGCGGGCCTTGAGCAGCGGGTTCATCGGGACGACGGCGGCGCCGGCCATCAGCGCGCCGTAGAACACCACCGGGAAGCTGAGCACGTTGGGCAGCACCATCCCGATCCGGTCGCCGGGCTGCACGCCCCGCTGCCGCAGGCCCGCGGCCACGCCGGCGGCGGCCTCGCAGAACCCGTCGTAGGTCAGGACGGCGTCGTCCATCCGGAGCGCCGGCCGGTCGCCGTGCGCAGCCGTGGTGTCGAGCAGGTGCTGTGCCAGGTTGGCCACGGGTCCTCCCCACCGGATCGCAGAACGGGTCCGCCCCCTACCCCGGGAGGTCTGTGCTCTACCCCACAGTCTGGGAACTCGCGGGTGGCGGGGTGGCCGCGGGGGCGACAGGCTCAGGACCCACCGACGACGACAGGAGTGCACGTGACGGACACGACGGTCCTCGACATGTTCCGGCTCGACGGCCGGGTGGCGATCGTGACGGGGGCGTCCTCCGGCCTCGGCGCCGTGTTCGCCCGTGCCCTGGCCCAGGCCGGTGCCGACGTCGCGCTCGGCGCCCGCCGGGAGGACCGGCTGGGCGAGACCCGCGCGGCCGTGGAAGCAGCCGGACGGCGGGCGATCACGGTGCGCACCGACGTCGCCCGGCCCGAGGACTGCCAGGGGCTCGTGGACGCCACCGTGGCCGAGTTCGGGAAGGTCGACGTCCTGGTGAACAACGCCGGCGTCGGCACCGCCGTGCCGGCCACCCGGGAGACCCCGGAGCAGTTCCGCTCGGTGATCGACGTGAACCTCAACGGCTGCTACTGGATGGCGCAGGCCTGCGCGCGGGTGATGCAGCCGGGCAGCTCGATCGTCAACATCTCGAGCATCCTCGGGCTGACCACCGCCGGGCTGCCCCAGGCGGCCTACGCGGCCAGCAAGGCCGGCCTCATCGGGCTCACCCGCGACCTGGCGCAGCAGTGGACCGGCCGCAAGGGCATCCGGGTGAACGCGCTGGCCCCCGGCTTCTTCGAGTCGGAGATGACCGACCAGTACCCCGAGGGCTACATCGAGGGCCAGCTGACCCGCGTGCTCGCCGGCCGCAAGGGCGACCCCATGGAGCTGGCCGCCGCGCTGGTCTTCCTGGCCAGTGACGCCGGCGGCTACGTCACCGGGACGACGCTGCCGGTCGAGGGCGGCCTGCTCACCAGCTGACGGGCGGCGCACGTCCGGGGGACCTGCCCCCCGCCGGGGAATGTGATCCGGGGCGAGGGGTTGTGCGGGGCGGACCGCGGTCCGCCCCGCACGAGAGCCCCGAGGAGCACCCACCATGTCGATCGTCGTCACCGGAGCCACCGGACACCTGGGCCGGCTGGCCGTCGAGGCGCTGCTAGAGCGCGGCGTCCCGGCCGCGGACGTCGTCGCCACCGGACGCCGCACCGAGGCCCTCGCCGACCTCGCCGAGCGCGGTGTCGTCGTCCGCACGGCCGACTACGACGACGCGGCGTCGCTGGAGGCGGCCTTCGCCGGCGCCGACCGGCTGCTGCTGGTCTCCGGCAGCGAGGTCGGGCAGCGCGTGCGGCAGCACGGCAACGCCGTCGCGGCGGCGCGGGCCGCCGGCGTCGGGTTCATCG
The DNA here is from genome assembly GCA_035639575.1 of Geodermatophilus sp. Classification (GTDB taxonomy): domain Bacteria; phylum Actinomycetota; class Actinomycetes; order Mycobacteriales; family Geodermatophilaceae; genus Geodermatophilus. The sequence goes on along the minus strand of DASQXT010000512.1, from coordinate 7,992 downwards.
CCTACACGAGCATCGCGCACGCCGACACCTCGACACTGCTGCTGGCCGAGGAGCACCGGGCCACCGAGCAGCTCCTGGCCGAGGCCGGGGTGCCGCACGCCCTGCTGCGCAACAGCTGGTACACGGAGAACTACACCGCCCAGCTGCCCGTCTACCTGGAGCACGGCATCACCGGGGCGGCCGGGGACGGCGCGGTCAGCGCGGCGACCCGCGCCGACTACGCCGGGGCGGCCGCCGCCGTCGTGGCCTCCGACGGGCACGCCGGTGGGGTGTACGAGCTGGGCGGCGCGCCGTTCACCATGACCGAGCTGGCCCAGGTGGTCTCCGCGGCGACCGGCCGGACGGTGACCTACACCGACCTGCCCGTCGAGCAGTACCAGCAGGTCCTGGTCGCCGCGGGGCTGCCCGAGCCGGTCGCGGCCGTGCTCGCCGACGGCGACCGGGGCGTCGCCGCGGGGGAGCTGCTCGTCGAGGGCGACGACCTGGCCGGGCTGCTCGGTCGCGCGCCGACGTCGCTGGCCGACGCCGTCACCACGCTGCCCGCCTGACGCCGTACCCCGGGGGACGACGGCCGGGGAGACCGGGGTTTCTCAGTCAACTCCCAGGTCGTCGGAGGTTCTCTCCCCGACGAGCAGGGGGAAGACTGTTGTCCGAAGGAAAGAGTCGTGCTGCTCGGGTCCGACTGGGTGGGAGTCCTCCGGGAGGAGAGGTGGCGTGGGCGTACGCCGCGGCATCGGCCTGCTGGGCAGCGTGCTGGCGACGCCCGCGGCCGCGGTCTCAGGGGCGTCGGCCCTGCTCGGTCCGGGCAGGGGCCGGTACTCGTCGGTGGTCGGGCGCACGGCGTCGACGGCTGTGGGGCTCACCCGGGCGGTGGGCCGGGTCGCCCTCGGGGCTGCGGCTCGAGTTCCCTGCCGGGATGCGCAACCGCTCGGTGAGCACGGGGAGCGCTGCGTCTGGTGTGCAGAGGGCCGGGCACGGGTCCGGGTGCGGGGCGTGCTCGGCGACGACGCCGCGGTGGTCGCAGGCGCCGTCGAGGAGGCGCTCGCTGCGCTGGACGGGGTGCTGTGGGCGCGCGTGGACGTGGTCACCGCATGTGCCGTGGTGCGGTTCGACCCCGCCCGGCTCGGCCTGGGGGATGTGCTGGCCGCGGTGGCCGGCGCGGAGGAGGCCGCCGGCGCGGGCCGGCCGGGACCGTGCCGGGCAGACGGTGGCCGAGCTGGCCGGCGAGGGGCTCCGCGTGCTCGCGGTGGCCCGCCGCAACGTCAGCGACGTGCTGGCCGGCGTCGACCCGGCCGCGCCGGCGCCGGGACCGCAGGAGTTGACGGAGGACCTCACCCTGCTCGGCTTCGTCGCCCTGGCCGACACCCCGCGACCGCACGCCGCCTCGACCGTGGCCGCGCTGCACCGCGCGGGGCTCTCGACGGTCATGATCACCGGCGACCACCCGGTGACGGCGAAGGCGATCGCGGCCGGCATCGGCATCCCGGCGGAGCGGGTGGTCACCGGTCCGGAGCTCGCCGGGCTCGACGAGGACGCCCGGACGGCCGTCGTGGCGGGTGCCAGCGTCTTCGCCCGGGTCTCACCCGAGCAGAAGCTGCGGATCGTCGCCGCCCTCCGGCGGGCGCCGGCCGCGTCGTCGCCATGAGCGGTGACGGCGCCAACGACGCTGCGGCGATCCGGCTGGCCGACGTCGGCATCGGCATGGGCGCGCACGGCTCGACGTCGGCCCGCAGCGCCGCCGACCTGGTGCTCACCCGGCCCGACGTCGGCCTCCTCCTGGACGCCCTGGTGGAGGGCCGGGCGATGTGGCGGCGGGTCCGCGACGCGGTCGCCGTCCTGCTGGGCGGCAACGCCGGCGAGGTCGGGTTCACCCTCGCCCTGCTGCTGGCCGGGCTCGTCCAGACGCCCGGGGTCAGCCAGTTCTTCGGCTGCACCCCGCTGGACCCGCTCGCCGCCGCCGGCTGCGCCACCGTGCTCGCCGCGGCGGCCCGCCGCCACCTCGCCGCGCCCGAGGTCGCGCCCGTCGACCAGTCCCACCTGCAGGAAGAGGAACCGGAGGTCCGATGACCACCACCAGGCCGGTGGCCGACACCGCCACCCCCGCCGTCCACCACCACCGACAGGCCGGCCGGCACGCACGGGCCGCGCAGCAGGCCATCGAGGCCAACAGCACCACCGTGCGCTTCTCCCTCGGCGACACCGACGTCACGCTCGTCCTCCCTCCGCTGGACAAGCTCGCGTTCTACGTCGGCCTGGCCGGCGCGGCCGCGTTCGGGGTCATCGAGTGGCCGATCGCCGTCGTGACCGGGGTGGGGCACCTGCTGGCCGAGGACCGGCACGACCGCACCCTGCATGCCCTCGGCGAGGCGCTCGACGCCGTCTGACGCCGCACCCGTCCGTCACCCCGTCCCACCTCACCGAGGAGATGGCCATGTCCGAGACGACCGATCCGGTCGGGGGCACGCGCACCCCGGCCGCCGCTCCCGCAGCGCAGACACCGTCCGCCACCGGGAGAGCGTCCGCCCTGTTGTCCACCGCACAGCGGCTGCTGCCAGACGGTCCTCTGCCGGTCGTTCTCGGCGGCAGCGCGCTGGCTGTGGCGGGGGTGATCGACTGGCCCGTCGTCGCCGCGATCGGTGTGGGGTGCGTGGCCCTCCGCCGCTGGCACCGGACCGCCTGACCGGCCGGGGCCCACCGCCGGAACGACAGGAGGAAAGCCCGCCGATGACCGACAGGAGGGACCAGTGAGATGACCAGGAACGACGTCCACGGGACGACGACGCCCGAGCAGACGAGCCCGGCACGTCCGACCGCCGGCGAGGGCGAGCACCGCGTGGAGATCCGACTGCCCTTCCTCACCATCACCCGAGGTGGCACGGCGGCCCGCTCCGGGCCACCGGGCACGCAGACGACCGGCGACGCCGGCACCCGGGCCGGGCTGGAGAAGCTCGCCTTCTACGGCGGCGCGGCCGCGCTGGCGGCCTTCGGCGTCATCGACTGGCCCGTCGCCGCGCTCGTCGCCGCCGGCACCTACATCGCCCAGAGGTCCCGCGGCTCCTCCGCCAACCGGCCCCAGCCCGGGAGGGAGGGGCCATCCGGCGCCGACGAGGAGCCCGCCGGGGCCGCCGAGCGACACCGGACGAGCCCGCGTCGCTCACGCAGCTGAGCGCAGCGGACCGCGCGGCGCACCCGCGAGCCCGTCTCCGGACCACCCGTCCGCCGGCCACACGACCGGCCGGACCCGCCCCGAAAAGCACTGGCCCGGACCCACAGATCGTGGGTCCGGGCCATGTCGATGTCCTACGACATCACAGGGTGCCCCCGGCAGGATTCGAACCTGCGCACCCGCCTCCGGAGGGCGGTGCTCTATCCCCTGAGCTACGGGGGCTCTGCGGTGGGGCGTCGTAGAACCTACCAGCCGCGCCGCGGCGCCCGGACGGCGGTGCGTCAGGGCGCGGGGAGCGGGGTGCCGCCGCGGGCGGCGAGCATCCCCTCCATGGTCGCCACCTCCGCCGTCTGGGTCTCGGCGATCGTGCGGGCCAGGCCCGCGACGGCCGGGACGTCGGCGTGCTCGGCGGCGTACTGCGCCATGTCGAAGCCGCCCTGGTGGTGCCGGATCATCAGCCGCAGGAACTCGACGTCGAACGCCGTCCCCGACAGGGAGCGCAGCCGCGCCAGCTCCGACTCGGTGGCCATCCCCGGCATCAGCCCGCCGGGCATCCCCGCCATGTCGTGGCCCGCGTGCGCGCTGTCGGAGCCCATCCAGGCCATGGGGTCCCCACCGGTCGGCGGCAGGCCCCACAGCGCCAGCCAGCCCTGCATCCGGCCGGCCTGGTTCTGCTGGGTCTCGGCGATGTCGAAGGCCAGCTGGCGCACCTCCGGGTCGGTGCTGCGGTCGGGCACCAGGTTGGCCATCTCCACGCCCTGCAGGTGGTGCTGGGACATGTCCCGGGCGAAGCCGGCCGCCACCGACCCCGCCCCGGGCGCCGCGTCGCCGCGCCCGATGCCCAGGGCGACCGCCGCGCCCCCGCCGATCAGGACCAGCCCGACGGCGATGACCGCCAGCAGGAGGACCCGCAGCGGGCTGCGCGCGGCGGTCACGGGGCGCCGGTCTCGGTCCCGGCCGTCGGCGTGGTCGGGGAGTCGGTGCTCATGGAGGAGGCGCCGCGGCTGCTGTCGCCCACGACCAGCGGGTGGCTGATGAACTGCGGGTTCTCGCAGCTGGCGCCGGGCTCCGGGTAGAACTCCTGGTTGTAGGTGAAGAAGTCGGCGAACTGCTTGATCCGCGGGTCGTCGGCCGAGTCGACCTTCAGCTGGTGGTTCCAGGACTGCAGGCTGATGGGGGAGTCCTGCCCGGGGTTCGGGGAGAGCATCCGCCCGGACTCGCTGGCCAGGTCGGTGAGCGTCTGCAGGGCCGCGCCGCTGATGACCGCGGGGTCGTAGGTGATCCAGACGGCGCCGTGCTCGAGGCTGTGGACGGCGTTCTCCTGCCGGATCTGCACGTCGTAGACGGTGCCGGTGCAGTCGGCCCACTCGCCGTCGTGCGGTCCGCCGACCGGCGGGGACTGGTCGTAGGTGACCGGGGTGGTCACGTGCTCCTGACCGGCGGCGTAGTCGAAGGTCTGCAGGCCCTGGATGTCGTCGGGGGAGTCGATCCGGCCGGCCTCGGACCGGTTGACCTGCAGGACGGCGTAGGTGAGGACGGCAGCGGCGAACACCAGGACGGCGACCGCGGCGGCGATCAGCCCCCACGGCCGCTGCGGGGCCACGACGTTGGTCACCGGCGGACGCGTGCGCCCGCCCCTGCCGCCTGCCGCGCCGCCCCGGCTGGCTCCGCCGCTCGTGCGGCCGGGCTCGGGCTTGCGGTCCTTGGCCAAGGCCTCTCCTCGGTGCTCGGTGTCCTCGCCGGCCGCGTCCGTGCGCGCCGGGACGCCGCGCGGCGACTCCTGCGCGGCGGTTGCGGCCGCCGAGTCTAGGTGCGCGAGGTGAACGCACCCTGGGAACGGCGGGCCGGGGGTGAGGAACTCCGCACGGGGCCCGGAAGGCCGGTCAGTACGCTCGTGCGGTGACACCCGAGCAGCTGCGGAACGTCGTCCGGACCGCCGTGGCCGCCGCCGTCGACCGCGGCGCGCTGGCCGTCCCGGTGCCCGAGGACGTCGTCGTCGAGCGCCCGAAGAACCCCGAGCACGGCGACTACGCGACCAACGTGGCCCTGCGGCTGGCCAAGCCCGCCGGCCGCCCCCCGCGCGAGGTCGCCGAGGTGCTCGCCGAGGAGCTGCGCGCCCAGCCCGGCATCGCGGCGGTCGACGTCGCCGGGCCCGGCTTCCTCAACATCACCCTCGCCCGGGGCGCGCTCGGCCGCATCGCGGTCGAGGCGGTCACTGCCGGCCCGGCCTACGGGCACACCGACACCCTCGCCGGGCAGAAGCTGGACCTGGAGTTCGTCTCGGCCAACCCGACCGGGCCGGTGCACATCGGCGGCACCCGGTGGGCCGCCGTCGGCGACGCCCTCGGCCGGCTGCTGGAGGCCAGCGGCGCCACCGTCACGCGGGAGTACTACTTCAACGACGCCGGTGCCCAGATCGACCGGTTCGCCCGCAGCCTGATGGCCGCCGCCCATGGCCGGCCGGTGCCCGAGGACGGCTACGCCGGCGATTACATCGGCGAGATCGCCACCCAGGTCGTCGACGCCGAGCCCGGCGTGCTGCAGCTGCCCGAGGAGCAGCAGCAGGAGCGCTTCCGGGAGCACGGCGTGGAGCTGATGTTCGCCGAGATCAAGCGGACGCTGGCCGCGTTCGGCGTCGAGTTCGACGTCTACTTCAGCGAGCGCACGCTGCACGAGACCGGTGCGCTGGAGAAGGCCATCGCGCGGCTGCGCGAGAACGGCCACGTCTACGAGGCCGACGGGGCCACCTGGCTGCGGACCACCGACTTCGGCGACGACAAGGACCGGCCGCTGGTCAAGAGCGACGGCGACCCGACCTACTTCGCCGCCGACTGCGCCTACTACCTGGACAAGCGCAACCGCGGCTTCGACAAGGTCGTGATCATGCTGGGCGCCGACCACGCCGGCTACGTCGGCCGGTACAAGGCGCTGGTGGCCGCGGTCGGCGACGACCCCGAGGCCAACCTGGAGATCCTGCTCGGTCAGCTGGTCAACCTGGTCCGCGACGGCGAGCCGGTGCGGATGAGCAAGCGGGCCGGCACCGTCGTCCTGCTCGAGGACCTCGTGGAGGCCGTCGGCAAGGACGCCGCCCGCTACGCCCTGGCGCGGGCCTCGGTCGACCAGCAGATCGACCTGGACCTCGACCTGTGGAGCCGGCAGACCAACGACAACCCGGTCTTCTACGTCCAGTACGCGCACGCCCGGATCTCCTCCGTGCTGCGCAACGCCGCCGACCTCGGCCTGGCCACGAGCCTGGACCCGCCCACCCCGGGGGACGTCGACGTCGCCGAGCTGACCCACGAGCGGGAGAACGACCTGCTGCGGGCGATCGGCGAGTTCCCGCGGGTGCTGACCTCGGCCGCCGAGCTGCGCGCCCCGCACCGGGTGGCCCGCTACCTCGAGGAGCTGGCCGGCACCTACCACCGCTTCTACGACTCCTGCCGCGTCCTCCCGCGCGGCGACGAGGAGGCCACCCCGCTGACCACCGCCCGGCTGTGGCTGTGCGCGGCCACCGCCGTGGTGCTGCGCAACGGCCTCGGCGTGCTCGGCGTCGACGCCCCGGAGCGGATGTGAGAGCGCACCCCGCCGGCCCGCTGCACGGGGGCATGACCCCGCCGCCGTCGGTCGGCCTGCCGCCGTCGGACCTCGGCGCCCTCGACCCGCAGGTCTGGCCGCGCTCGGCGCAGCGGGTCGACGGCGAGCTGCACCTGGGCGGCCGGCCGGTCACCGAGCTGGCGCGGGTGCACGGCACCCCGCTGTTCGTGCTGGACGAGGGCGACTTCCGCGGCCGGGCCGCGGACTTCGCCGCCGCCTTCGACGGTGCCGACGTGCACTACGCGTCGAAGGCGTTCCTCTGCGGGCAGGTCGCCCGCTGGATCGCCGACGACGGCCTGCACCTGGACGCCTGTTCGGGCAACGAGCTGGCCCTGGCCCTGGCCGCGGGGTTCCCGGCCGAGCGGATCGCGCTGCACGGCAACAACAAGTCGCTCGTCGAGCTGCAGCTGGCCGTCGACGCCGGCATCGGCCACGTCGTCCTGGACTCCTTCGACGAGATCGACCGGCTGGTCCCGATGGCCGCCGCCCGGGTCGCCGCCGGCGGCACGCCGGTGCCGGTCCTGGTCCGGACGACGGTCGGCATCGAGGCGCACACCCACGAGTTCATCGCCACCGCCCACGAGGACCAGAAGTTCGGCTTCTCGCTGGCCACCGGTGACGCGCTGACCGCCGCGGTGCGGGTCATCCGCGAGCCGGCCCTGCGGCTGACCGGCCTGCACAGCCACATCGGCTCGCAGATCTTCGACACCGCCGGGTTCGAGGCGGCGGCGCACCGGGTGGTGGGCCTGCTCGGCCAGGTGTGGCAGGCCACCGGCGAGGTGCTGGGGGAGCTCAACCTCGGTGGCGGCTTCGGCATCGCCTACCTGCCCGAGGACGACCCGGTCGGCCCCGACGACGTCGCCCGCCGGCTGCGCGGCGTCGTCGCCGCCGAGTGCGCGGCGCTGGACCTGCCGGTGCCGCGGCTGGCCGTCGAGCCCGGGCGGGCGATCGCCGGCCCCGGCACGGTGACGCTGTACGAGATCGGCACGATCAAGCCGGTGCGGCTGGGCAGCGGCGGGCAGGGCGCCCCGCAGGTGCGCAACTACGTCTCGGTCGACGGCGGGATGAGCGACAACATCCGCACGGCCCTGTACGACGCCGCCTACACCTGCGTGCTGGCCAACCGCACGTCCGACGCCCCGCCCGCGCTGTGCCGGGTGGTCGGGAAGCACTGCGAGAGCGGCGACGTGCTGGTCCGCGACCTGTGGCTGCCCTCCGACGTCGCGCCCGGC